>CBINJX010000353.1:0-5866 GCA_966251085.1 uncultured Verrucomicrobiales bacterium | reverse complement strand
AAGGAACATCTCTTAATCGATAAGGAATGTTCCTTACGATTTAAGAAACATTACTTAGCGGCTAAGGAATGAGTGATAAACGCTAAGGTACATTTCTTAACCGGTAAGGAATGAGTCCTGGATTTAAGCAATGTTTCTTAAATCCAGAGGGTGGCCCCTTAAATTCAGACCCTCACCCCTTAATTTTATACCCCCACTGCCTCTCCGTGGCATGGATGTTGAATCTGAGGGTGAATTCCGTTGGACGATCTTTTTACAAGGAATTGTCCGTTTCGCTCTGCATTTCGCGCGATGGGGAGAGGTAACAATCAGGTGGCTGCAGTTGCACGGAAGTATGATGGTATGCCGTTATGAGCAACGATCTGTTCTCCGACGCTGAATCATCCAGAACTGCTGCCTACGCCCCTTATAGCCGCTTCAAGGTCGGAGCAGCCCTTCGCAGCCGCTCTGGCCGGATATTCACCGGCTGTAATATCGAAAACATCTCCTACGGCCTGACCATCTGCGCCGAGCGGGTCGCGGTGTTCAAAGCGGTAGAAGCGGGCGAAACGGATTTCCTCGAGATCGCAATCATTGCTGATACCGAAGAACCAATCTCTCCCTGTGGTGCCTGCCGGCAGGTGATGGCTGAGTTCTCCCCGGAAATGCTCATCCGGTCCCGCAGCAGGGGAGGGGAGGTATTTGAAGCGCGGTTATCGGATCTTCTGCCGAGGGCAAAGACGGGCATCTTGGATGCGCCCGGGGGAGTGTAGCAGGGAGAGTGGGAGAGTGGGTGGGATCTGGCATTCTCCTCCCGAAGGGATGTCAGCCTGTAGCCGGGCGGTTGAGCGAGGAACGAGCGATACCCCCGGACGGCAGTTTCAAAACGGATGCACCCCGGCAGTGGGTGCCGGCATGAGCCGGTGAAGCCACGGTCCCCTTCTGCGATGCCCTCTCGGGTGAGAATCGTAAGTCACTGCTCGTCCTGCTATCGCTACCCTCGTCCACTCCGACTGCCGGTGCACTTCCCTCAACCTCCTCACAAAGAGCTGCCCGACATTGATTGCGGGTTTCTGATCAACGGCTTACTTTCCCCGCCTCCAAAACGAGCCCTGCTCGTTGACCGCTCCTTTGAAGCAGAAGCGGAATGTTCCACGTAGAACACGCAATGTTTGTTTATCCCAAAACCTACGACGTCATTGTAATCGGTGCCGGTCATGCCGGAATTGAGGCTGCCATGGCATCTGCGCGGCTCGGTTGTGAGACGCTGATGATGACGCAGAACTTGGATTCGGTTGGGCAGATGTCCTGTAACCCTGCGATTGGGGGTCAGGCAAAAGGACAGATGGTTCGGGAGATTGATGCCTTGGGTGGGGTGATGGGGTTGAACACGGATGCGACCAGTATCCAGTTCCGGATGCTGAATGCGCGGAAGGGTCCAAGTGTCCGGTCGCCCCGAGCTCAATGCGACAAGAAGGCCTATCAGTTCCGGGCAAAGGCGGTGCTGGAGCGCCAGGAGCGACTCGATCTGAAGCAGGGGAATGTGGTGCGGATCTTGACCAATGAAAATGGCGCCTGCGGAGTGGAGACAAATCTGGGGCTCAGGGTGAATGCCCGCACGGTGGTGGTTACGACTGGAACATTCATGCGTGGCCTGCTCCATGTGGGAATGGAGAATCAGGCGGGTGGCCGAATGGGAGACGCCTTTTCTACTCTTAGTGATAGTCTCCGGGACCTCGGCTTTGAGGTTGGACGTTTCAAGACCGGTACACCCTGCCGTCTCAACGGACGGACAATTGATTTTTCCAAATGTGAGCCTCAGGCGGGCGACGAGCGACCGCTCCCGTTCTCCTACGTTCCGGAGCGTCTCGTTCGAGCGGAGCATGACATCTTTACGCTCAACCACTGGGAGAGGGGCGTGTTCCATGTGGAACAGCTGCCGTGTTGGGTGACGTACACTTCGGAAAGGACGCATGAATTGATCCGTGCGAATCTTCATAAATCGCCGTTGTATGCGGGGAAGATTGAAGGGGTGGGGCCACGGTATTGCCCGTCGATCGAGGACAAGGTGGTGCGGTTTGCGGACAAGCCGCAGCACCAGATCTTTCTGGAGCCGGAGGGACGGCATACGGAGGAGTATTATGTGAACGGCCTTTCCACCTCACTGCCGATGGAGGTGCAGTATGATTTCGTCCGTAGTATCCCTGGATTGGAGAATGCCGAGATCATGCGTCCGGGTTATGCCGTGGAATACGACTACTGCCCGCCAACGCAGCTCTTCCACACACTGGAAACCCGGGCCGTGCCGGGACTCTATTTCGCAGGCCAGATCAACGGTACGTCGGGTTACGAGGAGGCGGGAGCGCAGGGGTTGATGGCCGGAGCCAATGCTGCTCTGAAGGTGCTCGGGAAAGCGCCGTTCCAACTGACACGTGCGGATGCGTATATCGGTGTGCTGATTGACGATTTGGTGACCAAGGGAACCATTGAACCGTACCGGATGTTCACCAGCCGGGCGGAGCACCGCCTGTTGCTCCGTCACGATAATGCCGACCTGCGACTCACGCCGTTGGCTCAGGCTGCAGGGTTGGTCGATGCGGAGCGGTGGGCGAAGGTGCAGGAAAAGATGGCAGCACTCGCGAACCTTCGCGCCTTTGCAGAGGCTACTCGCATGGGGGAGTTGCGGGTGCACCAATGGTTCAAGCGCCCGGAGAATACGTTTGATGCGCTTCCTTCAGAGATCCGCTCCCAGTACGCGGACGAACTCTGGGAGGCGCTCGAGATCGACATCAAATACGCGGGTTACATTGCGCGCCAGGAGACCGCGGTGGAGAAGCTGCGTGCCAGTGAGGACAAGCGAATCCCGGCGAATCTCGACTACGAACTCATCCGCGGGCTCCGCGCCGAGACGCGGCAAAAGCTCGCCAAGGTCCGGCCGGAAACTTTGGGGCAGGCCTCCCGAATCAGTGGCATCACTCCTGCAGACATTGCGCTTCTATCCGTATGGTTGGAGAAACCCAGGAAAGCTGCCTGAGCAGTACCATTGACATCAAACCGACAGGGGAAAAGCGGAGGTGGCTGGGAATCCTGATCCCAGCGCTTCTGATCCTGGTCGTCGGCTGGCTGCTGCTCGTCCGCGGGATGCAGCGGGATCTGAACCATGATGAGCATCAGTTCCTTGCCCCGGGAGTGCTTCTTTCCCGGGAGGGACTGCTGCCGTTCCGGGATTATCCGCTCTTCCATCTTCCCAACCTCGTCTTCGCCTACGCTGCGCTCGATAAGCTCACAGGGTGGCCGGTGTTCTCTGCGAAGTTGCTTTCGATCTTAGCCTCGACGGGATTGGTCGCCCTTTTGGTTTGGCTGGTGTGGAGGAACCGGGAGGTGCCGCTTATCAGTCGCCTGCTGTTGTCGCTCGCGGCGGTATCCCTCCTGATCTTCGATCCGATCTTCCTCTTCACGATGGGGAAGACTTGGAATCATGAGGTTCCTACCCTTCTCATCTCTGCCGCTGTCATTCTACAGGCGCTTCGATTCACGAGCTCATCTGTGGCGGTTGCCGGTCTCTGTGGTCTGCTCGGGGGATTGGCTGCGGGGAGCAGGTTGACGTTTGGGCCGATGCTGATTCCGCTTTTCGTTGCAGCATGGCTAATTCCGGGGAGTCGTGCAGACAAGCTGCGACACGGTTTTGCATGGGGGACCGGCGCTTTCCTCGGGCTGCTGCCCAGCATCTGGCTTTTCCTTTTGAGCCCAGATCCGTTCCTTTTCGGCAATCTGGAGTTTCCGCGCTTGCGTGTGAGCGATCCCACCAACCTGCGAGTCCAGAAGACAATTCTTCTCAGCTCAAAGCTCCGGTATTTCGTGAAGGAAATCATGCGGGGGAGCTGGCCGTTGTTCCTGGTGTTCCTCGTGGTGGGCGTCCGGCCCGGATGGCTTTGGCTGCGCCATAGAAGAGGTTCTGCAATTTGCGCCTTTGTCCTGCTGGTGCTTCCCTTTGCCCTCTTCGGCTGTTTTGCGCCGTCCCGATACCAGTATCAGCATTTCTTTGGAATCGTCGGACTTTTAGCAATCAGCATTGCCGCAGGAGGCGTCGCGTTTGCGGCAGCGTTTCCCGTCAGGCGTCAGTTGGCAGTTGTGAGCGGAATCATCATCGCTGCGGTAGTGACGGGAGGATTGAACAAGAAGGCAAAGAACCTCTATCCGATTGTGCCCCCACCACTCGCAGAATGGTTTCCCGTGGATTTCCGCCAGCGGACTTCTGTCTTCAAAGAGCATGTCCAACATGGACCAGTACTGACTCTCGCTCCCGCTTGGGCGATCGAAGCTGGCCTCTCAGTTTATCCAGAATTTGCCACGGGACCCTTTGCATGGCGCAGCGCGCATCTCGTGCCTGTGAATGAGCGGCAAGGCCTGGATATGGTTGCTCCGGCGGACCTCGAAGAATTCCTCTCAAGACGTCCCCCGAGCGCTATCCTCACTGGTTATGAGGATAAGGATCTTGAGGAGCCTCTGAAGGAGTATGCGAAGCGCCACGGCTATCGTGCGGTGCGCCTGGACCGCGATCGCCGGATCTGGGTGGCAGGAAGCAAAGAGCCGCCAGGCGAATGAAGGTAATGACAGCAAGGTTGCGAAGCTACCCTGGGCTCTGGGACGGAACCTCTTGCGAGGTAATTTGTGGATCTCGATGACCTCGTTTTTCCGACATCGTGTCCGTGGATGAACATGCAAGAAATGCCCGCTTCTCCCGGTCCTCCCTGTGTGGAGAGCGTCCGGAATTGGCCAAAGTCGAGCTGAGCACTGAGCACTGAGTACTTTCTCCCCGCCTTCACTCGCCCCGCATCGTTGACTGCTCTCAACCCCCAGCCAAAAACTTTCAGAGAAGCACCCAACGAGCGGGGCGCGTGAAGGTGTAAAGAAAGTTCCTCCAGCCGGTAATTCCCGGCTCCTTTCATCCGCCGAAGGCGCATTCTCAGTCACTCAACCCTCAACCAACAACCCTCAACTTTCAGAGGAGTTACTGCAGTTCGGTCGCCGCCTGATCGAGTAATGCCATCAGTCTGCTCCAGTCCTCGCGTGTCGTTTCCCATCCGCTGGTAAAACGCAACACGCGTGCAGCTTTCTCCGGACTGAATCCCATCGCTGAGAGAACATGGGACGGTTTTTCCTTCCCACTGGCACATGCCGAGCCCGTGGAAACGGCGACTCCGAGTTTATCTAATTTCACCACCCACCGCTGCCGGCAATCGATCTCCGGCATGATTGCCGTTACCGTGTTCCATAACCGCGGTGTGGTGCTGCCAATTATCTCGGTTCCGGGTAACCGTTCGACAAGTTCCCTTCCAAATGCATCGCGCATTTCTCTTCGCGGAACATCCTGTCTTTCCACGAGCATGACCTCACGGGAGCGGAGAGCTGCGAGCATTGCAAGCACCCCGGCTACGTTCTCCGTACCGGCACGTTGGCTTTCCTCCTGCGGGCCTCCGAAGAGAAGGGGACGAAGCGGAGTGTTCGCCTTGATGAATCCCACCCCTTGAGGACCGCCAAACTTATGGGCGCATCCCGACATCATGCTGCATTCTCCCAATCCCTTTGCGGGCAACTTTCCAAGCCACTGCGCGGCATCACACAACATCGGTACCCCTGATTCCCGGCAAACCTCAGCCGCCTCGGCCCACGGCTGGAGAACGCCTGTTTCATTGTTGGCAGCCATGATCGCCACCAAAGCCGGGCGTGAGTACTTCAGCTCGTTATGCAGCCAATCCAGATCGACTACTCCATCCGGGCGTACGGGAATCAGCCGTAAGCGACCTTGGAAGTAGTGCCTGGCAGGCTCGAAGACACACGGATGTTCGGTCGCAGAAATCCATACCTCGCCGGGATTGGCAGCGAA
>CBINJX010000352.1:0-5873 GCA_966251085.1 uncultured Verrucomicrobiales bacterium | reverse complement strand
GATTGAACACATCTTCTGTTCTCCACGCCCACCCCAGGCGGACTAAAAGTCCACCCCACTTTGACGCGCCACGCCAGAGTGCACGATCAAAGTGGGTCAGACTTGCAGTCTGACTGGATGGGCCTCCACAGCTATGTTCGCAGAGCTTTCAACCTTAAACGGCAGCCCCCTCCCCTGCTCTCCCGCTAATAAATCCCCAGCGGCTTCAGCTCAAACTCCGGAAACACCCGCCCAAGTGCACCCAGCTCAGCGCCATGTCTCATCAACACCGGAGCGAGGACGTTTCGATAGTTATTCCACACGGGGAGATCGCCTGGACCTTCCAGTGACTCATCACGCAGCCCCGGCCAGGGGCCGATGACGCGGCCACCTTTGACTCCGCCGCCCATCACCCACATCACACTGCCGCGGCCGTGATCGGTGCCGAAGGCGGAGTTCTCCATCACGCGGCGTCCGAACTCGGTCATCACCACCACCGTGGTACGCTCCATCGCTTTACCCAGATCGCGACGGAAGGCGGCGAGGCCTTTGCCGAGACGGGTGAGCAGCGGCTCGATGAGAGTGCCTTGGGTGAAGTGAGAATCCCATCCTCCCAGGTCGAGCGAAGCAGCTTCGAGTCCGACACGGCCCTTGATCAGCCGCGCGATCTGACGCAGCCCTCGTGAGAAATCATCATTCGCGTACTCGGCTCCGTGCTCCGGTTTGTACGGAGTCGAGCGCATCGCATCAATGCGAGTGAGCGCGTTGAAGGTATCGCGGGCGGCGCTCCCCAAGGCATCACTCTCGGCTGCGTATAGCTGCTCGAGTTGGCTTCTCAAGCTCGGTGCCGCAGCGCCGAGTGCAAAGTCGTCGAGCGATTCCATCGCGGTGGCACTGGGCGCTCCCAGCAGTGACTCCGGCAGGGTCGCCCCCACTGCCACGCAACTCAATGCACCACTGCCCTCCCGCTTTTTCACACGGAGGAAACGCCCGAGCCATCCGCCTGCAGTAAGGCCCCCGTGCTCCATGAGATCCTGTGCTTCGAAATGCGAGCGGGTTTCATCCTCGGAACCAGCGCCATGCACGATAGCGAGGTCGCCATCCTTCCACGCGGACTCCAAGTCGCGGAGCAGCGGGTGCATTCCGAAAAAGCCATCCAGTGGCACCGCATCCCTCTTCGCAATCCCGAGCCGCGGACGCGCATGGTAATAGCCATCGTCCTCCAGCGGCGCCACGAGGCTAAGTCCATCCGCGCCGCCGCGGAGGAAGATCACGACGAGCGTCTCGCGAGCGTCGCCGTTTCCGGTGAGGAAAGTCTGAGGTTCCATGAAGTATCAGCAGCGTTGGAAAGCAGGTGAGCCGAAGAGCAACGCCAACCCGGCGCCGGATTCATGATAAGCGCGGATCTCCGCGTCAGTGGGGCGACGTCCGAAGCAATGCGCCATCAGCGCCTCGTCACCGCCGAGTGCGGTGCGCAGTTGCTTAGTGGCGATCTTTGTCCCCTTGAGTTTGTTTGCGGCAAGCGCAGCGGCGAAGTTCCATCGCCACAGGAGCGTGCCTGTCCAGTGTGACGACTCCTCGGGGTAACCATCGGGCGTCGGATACCGGTAGGGCGCGTGCCCCATTCGGATCAGCGCATCGATCACTGGCTTGCCCCCGTCGGTCTCAGCATCTGCCGCGCGCATGGCGGAGACGACGAAATGGAATGGGCGCTTGAGTTTATTGCCTCGCACCTGGAGGAACTCCGGGCAGGCAAAAAGCGCGCGCAGGGTGGCGCGGATATCTCCATCACTCTGGGTGAAAGCCGCAGCCGTGGAGTCGATCGCAGCCGCTGGTGGTTGATCGGCGATAAAGCGTCGGCAGAGTTTTGTAGCGATGTACCGCGCGGTGGACGGATGCTGCGTGACAATCTCCAGCACCCGGTCGAGATCTCCTTTTCCCAAGCCGGCCTGGATCGTGTGTCCGAGAACTGCCTTTTCGCCATCGTCGTGCAGCTTGGGATCAAACTCCACCAGTCCCTTCCGCAGCTTCTTCTGATTCCGCACGGTCCAACCGGTGAGGCAACGCGCGACTTCCATGACATCCTGTTGTGTATAACCGCCATTCACCCCAAGGGTGTGCAGCTCCATCAGCTCGCGCGCGTAGTTTTCATTCGGGCGATCGGAGGGCTTGCGCCGCCGGTTTTCGCGTCCATCCAGATACCAGAGCATCGCGGGGCTGAGTGCGGAGGCGCGCACCAGATCAGCAAACTTGCCAAGCGCATGCTTGCGGATGACCTGTCGGTCGTCAGCAGCTTTCAGCCAGCGGCATTCTCCCTTGGAGGGATCGATGTTGAAGTGATCGGTCCAGAACTGAACCATCACCTCGTACAGCTGACGCCGGCTCGCCACCGCACTCAGCAACGCTCCACGGCTCATCTCTTCGAGCAGATGTTTATCTTTGTATTCGAACATCTCCCCCGCCGGATCGTCGAGCGCCTCGAGCCGCCGTACGATCCGTTCACAGCGCCAGTCGTCGATCTTCTCCGGTGCGAGCTGTTCCTCAATGAACGCAGCGACTCCCATCTCTGCAACCCGTGCGTAATCACCCGGACGCGGTCCGAAGGTGAGCCGGTTCAATACATGCGAGATCTCGTCGAGAGTGACGGATGCGGGCGGCGTCAGCTTCCCTTCCAGTGGCGTTGCAGTATTCCCGAAGAGCCACGCACCTGCGTCCCCTGCTTGCTGGCATCCACTTGCTGCAACGGCGAGAGCCGCGCCCGCTCCCACCTTGATGAACTCCCTGCGTCCGCAGTTCATGGCATCGGAGTGGCAGAGGGCAGCGGAGGTGGCGGAGTGACCGGTGAGGGCTCTGTCACCTGCACACGGTGACGCCGGGGAAGCGACAACACGAACGCGCCGAAGCCGGCGATCAGCGTCCACGGTAACATCACGAACGTGCCAATGAACGGGAGATAAAAGGTGATACCCAGCACGAGACCCCCGCGCCACATCCGCCGCCACGGTTCACGTTTATCGCGTGCGGATGGAAGCCCTTCTCCTACCCGCCGGGCCAGACCGGCCGATCCAAAGAGCGCGATGAGAATACTCACCAGCGCGAGCATGAGCGCGAAGATCTTCACCGCCGGATTCGGCACTTTTCCCACCGCACCTGCAAAAAAGAGAATCGGCACCAAAGTGAGCAGTCCCGTGATCGTCGCCCGCACCGGCCGCTGCGTGTACTTCTGCTGGCAGCGCTCGATGTGCTCAGGGAAGAGTGAGGAGGCGAGCAGCCAGTAGCAGACAATCGTAAGATAGCTCGCGAGCAACCCGAGCGTCCAGAGGAGGACATCCGCCATGATCATGGCTGCGGCTCCTTTCCAATGAGGGATATTTCAGTGATTGCCCTGATGATGCACAGCGAACCGCCGGCCAAGCCTCGCGTGTTTGGGAAGTGGGGACTCATCATTCTCCAAGACGGCGGAGAGGGATGACGCGGTTACAAGATTCTGAGCGTATCAACCCGCTCCGTTCGATGGGGCGCATTTTGGAGTGCGGTGGCAAGCGACAGCGCGACACCGCTTTGCCGGAGGAAAGGTGGTGGGGAGCGGGAGGCAGAAAACCGTGCCTGGAGAGGGAGCTCGGCTATCGAGGGGATCGCCGCCCACGCTACCGCTCACGTCTGAAGCTCCTGCACTCGCAGCTCCAGATGCCCTCTGCGCAGGAACGCCGCCCCCCCCTCCAAAGCGGTGCCTCGTCCCGCAGGCGCGGGACCACCGTACTCCACATGCGCCCTGTTTATCGACGCGAAAGAGCTTCTTACCTTATTCCGACAAACTCCAATGCAAGACGGGCTCTCCCGTCACCAGGAGCGCCCGTGTTTTGTTTACTTACCTGCCGGGAGAACTACGGAATGCTGAGATAGTAGATCGCCTGGGTCTTGTCCTTGAACCCTAGCAAGACGCCTACTGCGCCAGTGTTATTGAAACTGCGGGTCGCCCCGGTGACTCCCGCGGTCCCTTGCAGGACCGTGAACCGGGTCAGCAACTGATCGCCAAAGACATCACCGGCGCGGATGACCTGACGGAGCTTCTGAGTGGAATCCTCCGCCCAGAGACCGACGTTGTTTTTCTTGCCTGCGACCTTCGCGAGAAAGACAGGACCGCCCTGCGCTCCACCCGGATAAGCCAGGGAGAGGAATGATGTCCACGGAGCCGAGCCGGGTTCCCCGCGGGAATCAACGGCCTTGTCGCCCTGCCGGGCAAGTAACGCAGGGCCCGCGAAAGAGCCGGACCAGATCCCGAGCTTGTTTTTCGATTTCACCCCGCCACCAGCGACGGCAGCCATGAAGGCCACCTCGCCGCTCTGGCTCACAACCGGCTCTCCAAAGCTTGCATACTTCGCATTCGCGATCCCGGGCGCATTGTCACCTTCACGGGCGAAGAGTTCAAAGTCCACGCCGTTTGCTGTATTTACGAGACCCGTATCCGCGTTCTTCGCGACGCCTGCTCCCGTCACCGCCCCAAGAGCCGCAATCAACGAACCGGAACCGGCAGCCGGCGATCCGATCGTCTTCCACTTGGCGTCGTTCCCAAAATCCAGGGCAGCCATCCCGGTGCTGAGAAGCGGTGTGCCGACGCCACCGTACGTCATGCTGACGATTGCGGTACGTTTGTCCTGAAGGATCACCCGAGCTGTCATCCGTGTGTTCGATTGCCAGCGGCCATG
The DNA here is from genome assembly GCA_966251085.1 of uncultured Verrucomicrobiales bacterium. Lineage (GTDB taxonomy): Bacteria > Verrucomicrobiota > Verrucomicrobiia > Chthoniobacterales > Chthoniobacteraceae > CBINJX01. The sequence goes on along the minus strand of CBINJX010000352.1, from coordinate 1,188 downwards.
ACCACTGCTTCCCTTGGCACCGGAGAGGGAGGTGATGCTGGCCACCTTGCTCGCCACGCCATCCACCGTGAGGTCGTCACCGGTCTGCAGCAGTTTCGTGATCGTGCCGACGGCATTGATTCCCAGTAGCGCGGTGCTGGTTGTCTTCGTGATTTCCGGGCCACTCAGGGAGACGAGAGCGACCAGATTTGTGGCCAGACCTGAGCCACGGATCGAGATGCCGGAGATCGATTTCACGAGGGTTCCTTGGGGCAATATGTTGCCGGAAACCGGCTGTCCTTGCTGGAGGTGTCGCGTGAGCGTGCCCGTGATATTTGATACCACCGCGAACGATTTCTTCGGGGCAGTGCTGCTCTGAAGACCTGTGATGAATGCAACGCGGCCGTTCTGTGCAATCGCGGGATCGAGGAACGAGTTGTACTTGGCCGCAGGCATGCCAGGCGCATCCTCCCCCTGCACTGCGACGATCTGCGCAGCGCCTGTCGGCTCTTGAGCGAAGATCGCGCCGAGCTTCTTCTTGCCCGCGGCAATGGTAACCCGCACCGTCACCGCGCCATTGTCGGCAATGGCCGGAGTGGAGAAGCTCGCGAGCTTGGCATCCGCCGGTACGCCAGGGCCGGAGACCGGATCACCAGTGACTGCGAGCAGGCGGTTGAATTTGATCGTGGCGATGCCGTTGTAGAAGAGATTGTTGCCGGCGCGCGGTTTCAGGATGTTGCCGGCCACCGCGAACCCACCCGATTTATCCATGGCGATGCCCACGGGAATGTCCGTGCCGCCGTTTTCGTTACCATTGAAGCTGAATTCTTCGCGGGTAGCGCCATCCGTCCCGGAGTATCGGGCGATGTAGAATTCATCCTGCAGATCGGTGTTCGTGCTGTTGGATCGGCCGACGACAGCGACGGTTCCCGCCGGGTCCACGGCGATTCCGATGGCTTCATCATCGAAGTCGAGTCCTGGAGAAAACTTCTCCCCAAAGGAAGTAACGGTGGCCCCGTTCGTTCCGGAATATTTAGTGGTGTAGATGCGGCGGCCATTGATCCCGGCACCGGAGGTGCCAGTAACGAAGACGTCGCCTTCACTATCCACCGCGATTCCCGCCCAGCTCTTTGTTTCCAGAGTCGCATAGTCCCTCGACCATGCCTCGGCGCCATCGGCGCTGTTGTATTTGATCGTGTGAATGTCCTT
>CBINJX010000351.1:0-5884 GCA_966251085.1 uncultured Verrucomicrobiales bacterium | reverse complement strand
CACCGCGGAAAACATCGCCGATGGAGAAACGATCATCGCGAGCGGAATCCACGCCGTTGCGGGAATCGGACCGACCACTTTCAAAATCGGCATTCCCCAATACCGCGCGGGTGTAAACCAGCCGATACAGACGCCAGTGCTGACGCCAAGGAGAATGCCCAGCGCGTAGCCACCGAGGAGAAGTTGCAGCGAATGCCAGGTGCAGTCGGCGATGACGGCGCGATCGTCGATCAAATTCAGCAATACGGCGGCCGGACTGGGGAAATACGGCATGGGCAGCAGGCGCATACCGGAGGTGATCGTTTCCCACACCGCGAGCAGGATGATTGTCGCGGCAAGAATCGGGTTCATTTCGCAGACCCAATTGCGCAACCCGGGCCAGAACGGCTGAACCAGGGACGCGACAAGACTGAGAGCGAAAATCCCGCCGAGGAAAATCGAGTAATATTGCGTTTCGAGAGCCATCTCGTTTTGCGAAACGATGAAATGAACAACAAACGCGAGCACCGTCGCGACTGGCACGGCGAGAAGCGTGGGCAACGGGAGTTTTTGGCGAGACCGAAACGACCGTTCAGCCGATTGAGCTACTTGCGCCGCAGCCTGGGGGCGCGGAGAAGCTTCAAGCAATTCGGGGGAAGTACTCATTGATGGTTGGCGATCATGGATTCTTCTGCGGGCCCTGGGCGCGGAGCGACTCGTGAAGCCGGCGCACAGCAGGTTGCAACCTCCCTCGGAGTGCCGAACGTTGCGAGTTCCATCGCAACCCGCATCGGCTGATCGTCGGGGACTTGTCCTCCCGGGACACTCGCGACCCGCAGTTGTTCGATCCAGCCATCGCTCACACCGTCGAGATGCATGAAGGCTTTCTTCGCCAACTCGTCTACGTTCGTGCTCTTGCTAAGCATTCCCGCGGTTTTCATTTCCGCCGCGGCGGAGCGCACCGCCGCTTCGCCACCGAGCACGCTGGGCAGATAGCTCAGGTTCCCAATCGCAGTCGTGTTCAGCTCCGGATTCGACGCGAGATATTTTTTCTCCACCGAGAGCCGCGCCGCGGCACGCGGGTTCTCATTCACCCATTTTGCACCCTTTATCAGCGCGCGGGTAGCTGCAGCTCCGGCCTCTCGATTGACTTCGAGCCACCGACCGTTGCCGATCACTGCGCAGCAGTATTCATCCTTGTAAGGCGCGTCCTTGGCCTGATCAGCGACATTGCGCACGATTCCCTGCGCGAGGAGAAGCGATCCGATCGGCTCGGAATTGGCGCAGGCATCAATCTCGCCTTTTTCCATCGCCAGGCCCAGTTCGCCGGCGGGGTAAACACGCCACTCGATCTCACGACGAGCATCGATACCGTGCGCACCGAGCACCCGAATTGCGAAAATAAACGGCGGAGTGCCCATACCGGGGACACCAATTTTTTTCCCGCGCAGGTCAGCGACCGTGTGGATATTCCCCTTCACCGGCGCCTGCACTCGCAGGCAGCCCTTATGAATACCGGCGGTGAACTTCACGTTGAGCCCCTGCTCGATCGGCTTGAGAAAATACATCACGAGATGATGCGTGATGTCATAACCGCCGAGCGCGAGCACATCCTTGTATTGACTCCACTCGCATTTCACCATCTCCGGGTAGATCCCCTCCTCCTTGAAAAACCCCATCTCCACGGCGCTGAAAATCGGAGCCTCGCAGGTGATACCAATGTAACCGACACGCACCTTGGTGAGACCATCCGCAGTCTTCTCAGCCGGACCGACACCTTTTTTACAACCCGCAAGGAGCAGCGAAGCGAGTGGAACACTCAGGAGGAACTCCCTACGAGAAATGAGCGGATTCATGGTCGAATCACTATCAATACCCGCTTGGCGTGTTGTACTGGAAATAGTATCTTGCAATCACAGTGATGCCAAATCGGCATTACCACCCCCCCCCGAGTACCACCTCCCGTTTTGTATTCGCCGTAGACTCGAGACACATGCGTCGGCTCACATGACAGCGTGCAGGCTGCGTGTCGAAATACAGGGTTTACACACCGTCTCACACAGACACCGAGCTTGGTTAATCCAGCATTCCCGCTCTACGTCCCGCCAACCACTTAACGGCGCCGACAAACACACAAAACCCCGCGCACAACCCCAGTACCGTGAGATTTTCTTCTGCCCGCGGGGAAAAAACGAGAATGAAGCCGCGCCCCTTCACCAAGGCTGCGAAACTCGACACACAAAAGGGCATAAGGAACAGGCGGAATGTAGTCCAACTCGCCAGGCGGGCATGATCTCCCCACGTGCTAATCAAGAGTGCGATACCGATGATCCCCGAAAGACCGAGCGAAGTGAGCCACAAAGATGGAGCTGGATCGAAGTAGCGCGCTGCGAAAAATAGATACCAGACCAGGTAGCACCAGAGAATGATTCGTCCTGTGGAGAGATTGACAAAATAGCGCATCGAAAAGTCCCATCCGGATAGACGCGAGCCCTGCATCCGGCAAGCGCCGCTGAAGGGAATAAACGCGCGACGGAAGTATCCGGTTGAGCGAAAACTACTCCACTCACCACTTTGGCACGCCATGCACGTAGAAGACCGGCTGCAAGCTGCAGCCGGCCTTCGCATATCGAGAATGGCTGTGGGCGCGAGTTCCCGTCAGTTGCTCGAGATCTCCACCGTTCCGCCAACACCTTGATACGTAAACACCCCGTACCCGGCGTTTGCACCCGTAAGGATGCTTCCGGTGAAGGAAACCGGCTTCTTACTGATCAATATCTTCCCTTGAAACGCCCCTGTGTCGCGCTTGAAGACCAGCTGCTTGAGCGGAGCCTTCACCTTCACCTTCGCTTTCGCCCCGCTGAAGGTAAATTCGCCAGTCACTTCCTCCGGCAGTGTGGTTCCCTGCAAGGTCACAATAGGCGAAGGAAGATCGAGCACAGGCTGATTCGCGGCTGGCGGTGTGTAGCTGGCGAGCGTCGTCACGGTAGTGGTATCGAAACCACTTTCGTACGGCTGACGTTGCTTCTTTGCCGCTGGGCGGACCCATCGGTCCGTTCCGCTGATAGAAGCCGCACCTCCATTAAACGTGAGATCGACGCTGTCGATATCATGAGGCGTTGCCGGCCCGGAAAGTTGCTGCGGCGGATAGATTCCCCCAACTGCCGCTGGTAAAACATATCTCAATACCGTCTACCTTGCGTCAGACTGCTATGTATGTGCACTCCGCGCAATATCAGCACATCACCCTCCCATGAAAGATTCCCTGCTTTCAATCCCGACAATCTCCACCATAGCGGCGCTGCTCATCCTCGCCCACTCAGCCCCCGCGCTTACTCCCGCTGAGGAAATCGCAGCCCAGGCACCCGCCGCCAAGGCGATCCTCGATGCGTGGCAAGCACAAAACCCGCAGCGTGCAGAGCGAACAATCCATCTCGTTTACTGGACGCCGCGCGATCGAGAGCCTGCGCCGCGCTATCGTGAACGTCTCTCCGCAATCTTCGATGAGACACGCGCCTTCTTTGCGCGTGAAATGGAACGGAACGGTTTTGGTCCACGCACGATCCAGTTGGCAAAGGAAGCCGACGGACTCTGCCGTATCCATCTCGTGCAGGGTGCGGAGCCTTACGCAAACTACGCGAGGGAAAGTGGCGGCAAAATCCGCCAGGAATGCGAACCCGTGCTCCGCGCGGCAGGGATTGATCCAGACGAGGAGACAATTGTGATTTTTTGCAACATGGCGAACTGGAACGCCGAGAAACGCACCATGTCACAAAACAGTCCGTACTACGCGAGCGGCAGCAATCGTAGCGGGACTGCATGGCAGGTCGATTCACCATTGCTCGATCTCGCTCTCCTCGAAACGCGGGAGCCGATGTTACACGACGGCGAGTACGGCCGGATCTCACCGGGCCGGTACAACTCGATCTTCATCGGCGGAGTCATCCACGAACTCGGGCACGCATTGGGGCTGCCACACAATTGTCAGCGCCCGGACCAGGGAGCACTTTGGGGCACGGCACTCATGGGAAGCGGAAATCGAACCTATGGCGAGGAACGTCGTGGCGAGGGTAAGGGCACATTCCTCACTTTAGCCGAAGCAATGCGACTCGCGTCGCATCCGATGTTTTGCGGTTCTGTAAAGGGCATCGATGCAAAGGCGAACGCAAAGCTCATGGATGTGAAGCTCGAGCCCACTGGTAAAAGTTTCAGGTTCTCCGCGCGCATCGTAGCAGATCCTCCGGCGTACGCGGTCGTCGGGTACACCGATCCGGCAGGCGGCTCGAATTACGACGCGACCACCGCAACGGCCGTACCGGACGCCAATGGGCGCTTCACCCTGGAATGCCGCGCACTGGCACCCGGCAAGCCGGCAGCTTTGCATGTCGTCGTGGCGCAGGCCAATGGGGCAATGAGTTCTTTTGCTTCGTTTGGCGGTGAGTCGCGGTTTCCGTATTTTGTCGCAAAAGATGGGACCGTGGACCTCACCGCGGCCCTGGCCAAGGAGCATCTCGCCCCATTAGTTGCGGCGGTAACAGCAGGAAAGGCCGACGATGCCGCAAAGGAGCTACAGACGCTCGAGCAAAGTGTTATCAGCACACCGCTGCTGGAGGTCGCACGGGTCCTCTCCGGCACGCTCACGACTGGCCCCGGTCCGGCTCCCTCAGAGGCAGATGGCGACGCCTGCTCGCTCGCCGATGCCGCCACGGCCGAAGTCGCTGTCGGCTATGGTCGCCCCGTTTCCAACCGCCTGCCCGAATCGGAGCCACTCCTCATGGCTGGCGGCCGTCTTTTTGCCCGGGGCCTCTATGCACACGCACCAGCGCGTCATGTCTGGACGCTCGGTGGAAAATGGAGCCGGCTCACAGGAGTCGCGGCACTAGCGGAGGGGCACGATGGGAGCGTAGTTCTAAGCATCGTCGCAGATGGCCGCGAACTCTGGCACAGCCCGAGACTGCATGGCGGTGAGACGGCGCCCTTTGAGGTGTCCGTCAAGGATGCACAGCGCATCGAACTCCTCGTCTCGGATGCCGGCGACGGAAATCGTTCCGACTGGGGTCTATGGCTGGAGCCGACCTTGGCAAGATAACCAGCCGCTGAAATGCGCAATCAACCTCTGCGTTGACGGCGTCGTCGTTGCCCGGGAGTGTTATTAGTGTACCGGGCTCAAGGCCCTGCGCGTCGGAAGAGTGGCAACAGGCGATCGATGGGCAGCGCCTCGACTTTGCCACGCGCGCCTGTCATGCCCTGCGCAGTAAAGAGCGAATTACCGATAGCCTCCTCGGTGGCTTCGGCGACGGCTTGGAAAAGCGGCGTCTGCTGCTCGTTCGCCAATTCCTTCAGGTCATGGATCTTCACCCCAACCGAACGCCGCACCGCCGGATGGGTTGAGAATGCGATGACGTAATCCCCGGAGCCATTGGCGAGATTCGAGCCCGTACGCGCCAGGCCGACCAGTGCGCGCGAAGCGAGCCTCGATAGTGAACGCGACCCGAGTGGCGCATCAGTCGCGAGCACGATCATAATGCTGCCGTCCTGGGTTTTGGGAGGCGCAGCGACTGGGTCCGGCGCCTGTTGCAAAAGCCGTCCCACGGGCACGCCCGCGAGCGTGAGATCGCCGCCGTAATTGCTCTGCACGAGCACGCCCACAGTGTAACCGCCGTACTTCTCCGGCAGCCGTCGCGAGCTGGTGCCAATGCCGCCTTTCCACCCAAACGCCACCGTGCCAGTGCCGGCACCGACGGCTCCTTCTTCCACCGCGCCGCCCTTTGCTGTGTCCAACGCATGGAAGACATGCTCCGGCGTCAGCGGCCGCGAACGAATGTCATTGAGAAATCCATCATTGGTCTCACCTACGACGGGATTCAGCGATCGGACATTCTCCATCCCCGGCCGCGACAGCATC
>CBINJX010000350.1:0-5885 GCA_966251085.1 uncultured Verrucomicrobiales bacterium | reverse complement strand
AGTCGGATACAAACACCTTCCTGCACACGCCCAGCACGACCAGCACGCTGGTTGGCACTGCTTTGCGAGACCGGCTCGACGGGGAGCCGTTTGGTCCGGGTGCGCGGGCTGTAGCGGCTCATGCGCGCCAGGCCGGTGTCGATCACGTAGCGGATACGAGGAATGGTCAGCGAAGTTTCTGCGACATTGGTCGCAACCACCACACGACGACGTCCGCCCGGTGCGAAGATGCGCTGTTGTTCGGCGGCTGGCAGACGGCCGTAAAGTCCAAGGACCTCAACACCATTTCCGAGGCTTCCCTCCAGCAGATCGCGCGTTTCGCGGATATCCCGCTCGGTCGGCATGAAGACGAGAATGTCCCCGGAGTCGGATTCAATCAGCGCGTCCTCCACATTCCGCACCGCGGCCTCGATGAAGCTCATCTCTTCGTCGTCCCCTTCCCCACCGGGAGGCGCATAACGAATCTCCACTGGATAAAGTCGTCCGGAAACCTCGATCACCGGCGCGTTATCGAACGCTTTGGAAAACGCCTCTGTATCGATAGTCGCAGAGGTGATGATCAACTTAAGGTCCTTGCGCCGTTTCAGCAGTCCCTGAAGATAGCCGAGGAGAAAGTCGATATTGAGCGAGCGCTCATGCGCCTCGTCGAGGATCAGCGCCGAGTAGCCGCGCAGCATTGGGTCCGACTGGATCTCCGCGAGGAGAATACCGTCAGTCATGAACTTGATCTGCGTCTCGCGCGAGGTGTCGTCGTTGAACCGCATCTTGCACCCGACCTCGCGTCCCCACGTTACCTGCAGTTCCTCCGCCACGCGACGCGAGATGCTCATCGCCGCGACCCGGCGCGGCTGGGTGCAGCCAATACGTCCCCGCTCCGCCAGGCCTGCCTCCAGGCACATCTTCGGGAGCTGGGTTGTTTTACCTGAACCGGTTTCACCGGCGACGATCAGAACCTGATGCGCACGAAGCGCCGCCACGATCTCGTCACGGCGCTGTGAAACGGGAAGGTCAGCGGGATAGGTAATAGTGGGCATCTGGCGCACGGGACGACCACTTTACACCCAATGCGGCAGGATACAGGTAGGAAGAAATCGAGTACTCAGTACTCAGTGCTCAGAAGGCAGTGGGGGCACGGAGCTGCGGGGCGCTCCTCGAAGGATGGTGTAGAGGCGGCTCTGTCCCGAGCGAGAGGTTTTCGTTCCCATGTGGAGCTTCGCCGAGGGACGTGCCGCCTCTCGCTTCGCGGCCGGGCGTCAGGTGGTTTGGTGGAGCGGAGCTTCGACGTGTGTGCCACCAGTTGCGGCCCGCCACCCTCCGCCTCCGCCCACACCGGAGATCAGAGGCGGCACGTCCCTCGCAAGCTCGGGACAGAGCCGCCTCTACACCTCTGCGCTCCGCGCTCCGTCAGACATTCTTCAACATCCCGGTCGAGTCGCCGAAGCGGTCGGCCTTCACGCCCATGGTGTTGAGCATGCTGACGTAGAGGTTCGTCATCGGAGTATTCGAGCCGAGATTGACGTGGCGACCAGGGGTGAGTGCACCGCCTCCGTGTCCGGCGACGATCACCGGCAGATCTTCGTGGCTGTGGCGGTTGCCGTCGGAGAGGCCGCTGCAATAGACCAGCATCGAATTCTCGAGGAGCGACTTGCCGTTGGTCTCACGCGTGTCGCGCATCCGCTCGAGGAAATAGGCGAACTGGCGGGTATAAAACTGGTCGATCTTCGCGATCTTCTCGAGCTTCTCCTCATCGCTCTGATGATGCGACAGGTTGTGATGCCCATCGCTGACGCCAATATCACGGAAGCTCCGGTTGCTGCCGTCGTGGGCAAGCATGAAGGTGGAGATACGGGTGCTGTCGGTTTGGAAGGCGAGCACGAGCATGTCCATCATGAGACGGATGTGCTGCTCATATTCCCCGGGGATGCCGGCTGGTGTATCCACACCCGGCTCCGGGAGCGGGCCAAAACGCTCGGCCTTTTCAATGCGCTGCTCGATTTCACGGACACCGGTCAGATACTCGTCGAGCTTGTGCTGGTCGTTGCGGCCGAGCTGACGATGCAGCATGGCGGCGTCATCCAAAACGAAGTCGAGGATCGACTTCTGCTGGGCCTGACGCCGCTCGAAATTCTTCTGTCGTTCAGAGCCCTTGCCGCTGCCGAAGAGCCGCTCGAAGACGAGACGAGGATTGGATTCGGGAGCGACCGGCGTCGTTTCCGAACGCCAGGACACATTGAACTGATACGCGCAAGAGTACCCGGAATCGCAGGCACCGGATTTGCGCACCCCATCACAGGAAAGCTCCAGCGAGCTGAACCGCGTCTGATTTCCCACATGCTGTGCGGCCAGCTGATCCACGGAGATCCCGAGCCGGATGTCGGAACCGGCAGTCTTCTTCGGACGTGCCCCCGTCAGAATAGTAGCATTCGCCCGCGCATGATCACCCGCGCCATCCGCACCCGCCCATCCATTGCGCTGCTCGAAGCCTGAGAAGACCTGAAAGTGATCCTTCAGCCCAGCAAGCGGCGCCATCGTCTCGCTCAGCTGGTAATCACGCCCCTCCCCAATCGGCTTCCACTTCGCCACGTTCACACCATTCGGCACATAGAGGAACGCCATCCGCAGCGGCTCACCACTTGGAGTCACTGCAACCCGAGGTGTAGCGGCCGCCAGAGCTTTGCTCACAGGGAGAATCGTCTCCAGTGCCGGCAGTGCAAGGCTGACTCCAAGCCCCCGAAGGAAATGACGGCGAGAAAGGTGTGTACTCATAGTGGGAAAGTTTTCAGTACTCGGTTCAAAGGTTCGATGACGCCCCTCTGTCGGATGCAGGCTCCTGGCGAGATAACCCGCATCGAGGGCAGGGATTAGCAAAAGTAGCGTTCGGTGCTCTTAATACTTCAGACTTAACACTTAACACTCATCGCGCACTCAACGCCCCACCCTCCCCATCACCACGACGCTTCTGGAACGGTGCGCTTTCGATGATGCCATAGAGGAGAGCGCGCATCGCGCCGCCATCCTTTTTCAGGGTTGTCACGATGTTCTGAACCGTTGCGGTGTCGTAGTGCTCCATACCTCGACCGAGGGCGTAGGTGAGGAGTTTTTCGGTAAGGCAACGATAGACGTCGTCCTTTCGGCTGGTGGCCAGCACCTGGGCGAGTTCGCCGACGTCCTGGAACTTCTCGCCGGTGATCAGTTGACCTGCGGCATCGATCGGCTTGCCGCCCTCGTCGGCTCGGTAAGTTCCGATCGGTGTGAAGTTCTCGAGCGCCAGACCTAGCGGATCCATCCGCGCGTGGCAGGAGGCGCAAAGCGGGTTTTCACGGTGAATGACCATCATTTCACGCATGGTCAGCTTTTCGCCCCGCTTCCGGGCCGCTTCCAATTCCGGCACATCCGGGGGAGCGGGCGGCGCGGGCGTACCAAGGATATTGTCCAGAATGAAGAGACCGCGCTTTACCGGGGAGGTCCGTGTCGGATTGGAGGTCACGATCAGCGTACTGCCATGGGTGAGCACACCCGCGTTGCGTTTACTCTCCGGCGGAAGCGACACTTTGCGCATCTCATTCCCCTTCACTCCCGGGATGCCATAGAATTCCGCGAGCGGTTCGTTGAGGAAGGTGTAGTCGGCCGTGAGCAGGTCCAGCACAGGACGGTTCTCCTGCAGGAGATGGGTAAAGAGCAGCTCCGTCTCTTCACGCATCGCCCGGCGTACGCGTCCATTGAAGATCCGCTGCGCATCTTCCCTCCTGCGCATCCCCAGGAAACGCCGTGCATCGATGAACAGCGTTTCGGCATCACGTGTCTGCAGCCATTGCCCGACGAAGCTGGAGACGAAGCGTTTGGCGCGAGGATCGGCAAGCATCCGGTCCACCTGCGCGCGGAGGTTTGTGCGGAGCTGACCTTTGCGGGCGAGGTCGAAAAGCTCGTCATCCGGCAGCGAACTCCAGAGGAAATACGAGAGGCGCGAGGCGAGCGCGAATTCATCAACCGGCACGATCTTCCCAGGATTGTTCGGCTCGGGCTGGATCTCGGCACGGAAGAGGAAACGTGGTGACGCCAGGATCGCCGTGAGTGCGTGGCCGACGCCTTTCTCGAAGCCGCCACCAGGCTGCTGCTCGATTTCACCCGCCATCGCGCTCAATCGCTCCAGTGTCCGATCGTCCACGGGACGGCGGAATGCGCGATCGGCAAAATTGCGCAGGATCTTGCGCATGTAATCACGGCGCGCAGCGGCATCCGCCGGAGGAAGACCATCCGTGAAGACGCGCTGGAAGGTCTTGGAATACTCGCGATAGCTGCCATCGAGCGGGCCGTGCAGGCTGACGCTGAGAACGTTCGCATTCAGATCTTCTTCATTCTCTCCGGGAGGTGTTCCCGGCGTCATTTCGATCGCGAGAAGGTTGTCGCCTTTTGCCAAATCTACCTCGCCGCTCAGCTCGATTTCCCTTCGCTGATCCCATCCCAAATTGATCGTTTCGATCGTCTGCTCGCCCACACGCAGCCCAGCCTTTGCAGTATGGCTGGTCGCTTCCATCGAGCCGGTAACGCGGAACCGGACAGTAACCCGGTACTTGCCCGGATGTTCAATCCGGCGAGTCGCCGAAGCGAGCGAAGGCTCGGCAAACGGCAAATTCTTCGCGCTCTTCTTCGGATCCGCCTGCAGCCGGAACTGATCACCCCCCATGATCTGCGTCGGGATACGTCCCTCCGCACTGGCGACGACCTGACCTGAAATCACCTCCGCCGCCGCAATGTATTTTTCCATCAGGAGCGGCGAAATGGTGAGCACATCACCGATCGTATCGAAACCGTAGCCGGTATCATCGGCCGGAAATTCTTCATCCGCGTCGAAATCAATCTCCAGCAGATCGCGGATGGTGTTCTGGTATTCCTCGCGATTGAGACGCCGGATCGTCACACGGCCTGGATCTGGGTTCTCCGGGTCCACCTTGAACACCGTCCGCTCGATCCACCGCAGCAGCTTTTCACGATCCTCCACTTTTGGCTGATCCTTCTCCGCCGGGGGCATCATCTGGGCCTGCAGGTTTTTCCAGACAGCAAACCAATGCTCCGTGTCCTGCATGTGCGCGTCCAGCGACTTGTATTTATCCATCGCAAAGCCGCCCTTCTCCATCCCCTCCCCGTGGCAATCATAGCAATAATCCTCCAGCACCGGCAGGATGTCCTTTGCGAAATCCGCAGCCGCAGAGCCCGCGATCGAGGCGAAAAGGGCGGCAGAGCAGAGTACGGCAGGTGAAAGAAGTCTCATGGTCTGGAGGAAAAAACCGCGAACCACTCCTACGGTTGCGCGGATTTTCAAGCGCCCATTTGCGTCAGTTTGGTGCGAACGCGTGGGAACGTGAACAACAAAGCCCCGGGAGGAGAGGTCACGAAATGGCACAAGGGCACACATTGAATTGCGTCAATCGCCCCGGCTCTCCCTCCTTTGCGACTTTCGTCTCTTTTTGTGACTGGTGCCCCGCTGGGCAGACCTGATGTAGAGGCGAAAATGCCTTATTTGGACGAACTCTTACCCGGAGCAGCAGTCAGCAACCCCGTGCGCCCCGTGGGAGTCTTGCAATCCGAGCAGAACGGCTTCTGTTCGGCTGACGCTACGACACTTGCAGCCTGCGTGTCCTCCTTCTTTGCATTGGAAACCACCAAAGCCGCCGCCGCTGCACAACTGAGCACCAATGCGGATAACACGAGGAGAAGACGGGATTTGCTCATGAGACTTTGCAGGAAGTGAACCGGGCGGTGGAACTAACCAGCGCCAGAAACGTTCGGATGGCCACTCCTTTTTTCGATCGGCTCCACGTGGCGCACATGGAGTGCGGTGCCACGTCGGGGGCGAAGGGGGGACGTGCCACCGCCTTCGGATTGGG
>CBINJX010000349.1:0-5910 GCA_966251085.1 uncultured Verrucomicrobiales bacterium | reverse complement strand
CTATGAGAGCGTCAAGATTGAGACCGAGTTCAACAGCGAGTGCGGCGACGGCTTCTTCCTGCTGTCCACTCGATCCGATCGCGGCATGGAGATGCCGGAGCGCCAATTCCACCAGGACGGCGTAGCGTGTATGTTCCTCAGTGGTGGCCATGAAGTGAGGCAGGAGCAGTTCGCTCGAGATGCCCGCGCGGACCGGAATCCATGTGTGGAGCGTCGCCGCGATCCGCTGCTTCGGCCGGTCGTCATAGCCGAATAGCGAGGAGGCGAACGCCTGGGCAATGTATCGATCGGCCAGCGGATGCTCCTCGAAGCGATCAGCGATGCAGCGGACAACTCGGGTCAACCGCCACTCGCGATCTTCATTCCAGATCGCGGTCTCGCGATCACGGATGATCTGCTGGATGTCGAGGGTCTTCTTCTCCTCAGCTTTCTTCTCGAAGATCTCGATCCCATTGGCGGTGATGGCGCGCTTCACATCGGCACGCAGGAGGAGCTCGTGAACGCGACCACTGCGGGATGAGCGGACAACATGCGGCACGACTTCGAGCGGGCTCGCGCCGTCTCCGGCAAGCAGCTGCTGATAGGTGCGGCCCTCGGGATCTTCGGGACATTTATCGGTGGGGAAGACGTACCGGCAGTTACTGGAGAGCTGATCGGTCGCGCCCCATTGGCTGAAGACGTTCTCGGCTTCGTCCTCGGGGACGACGATCTTGCCGGCGGCGCGGGCCTGTTGCTGGGCTTTGTCCCAGGCGGCATCTTTCTTCCGTTCGTAACAGTCGGGATTGATGCAGACGTCGCCGCGGCTTTTGCCTTTGGCTGGCTCGCCGTCGTCGTCGAACATCTCGGATTGGTTGCCGCTGCGGAAGGGGCAATCGGTGCAGGCTCCGCCGGCGACGCGTGCGCCGTCCTTCTCTTCGACCGGGAGGAGCAACGGATCTTTGGTGTCGAAGGGCGCGCCCTTGAGCTGGGTCATGTAGCGCTCGGCGATGTGAGCGGCGGCTTGCTTGTCGGTCATGGGACCGGGCTGCCAGCCAACTCCCTGTAGCACTTCCTTGGTGCACATCATCTGCAGCGACCTGCCTGGGATACGGGCAATGCGGAGAGCAACGGACGGTGAGAGCTTTCCGATCTCAAGCGCATCGATGGCGATCGGCGGGAGCGCGGAGTGGTCGCCGATCGGGTTCATTCGCACGGGGTACGAGTTGTTTCAGCCGGTGTTCGGTCGCGAGTTTCGTCAGCGCGAGTTTGTGGATGCGTTCACTCGGGCGACGCTGGGTAGCGGTGCGATGGCGCTGGGATTCTGGCTGTTCAAGCTGGGGGTGCTGAGTGGTGCTCCCGAGGAGGATAAGGATCGGGAAGCGATGCGTCGCGCCTGCGGGCTGGGCTCTTACCGGATCAATGTATCCGAGCTGAAGCGGCGTTTCGTGAGCGGTAACTGGCGGACGCCGGCGAGTCAGCTCGAGGCGGCACAGGATGGTGATGTGGTGGTGAATTATGACTGGCTGCAGCCTTCGGCCGTGCCGGTGGCGATGGGTGCGCAGATGGCGGAGAACGAGGATCAGGCCCGGCGGGAGATGGCGAAGGGGAAAGTGGTGGAGCTGCCGAGTGTGGCGATCACGATGGCCAGCGCGGGGGTGAAGACGCTGGAGGATCAGCCGCTGCTGTCGGGGGTGTTCAAGTTTGCCGGGGATATCTCACGGGCGCATCAGCAAGGTGATGGTTCTGTGGAGGCGATCGGGCGCGCGGCTCTGTCGGTGCCGGGGAATTTCATCCCGGGAACGTTCATCGCGCAGATCGGGCAGCTGCTGGATAATACGAACCGTGAGACTCGGGGTGGGCCGATGGTCGCCCAGGAGCTGAACCGGATGGTGTCGCGAATCCCGGGGACGGCTGAGCGCTTCCCTGCTCGATATGATATCTTCGGCGAGGTGCAGGAGCGGTATCAGTACGGGCGGAATACGCTCTTCAATGTGCTGCTGAATCCGGCGTTTGTGTCGGAGGTGCGGAAGAATCCTATCTCGGCGGAGCTGGAGCGGATCTATCAGGCCACCGGTGACGCGGGCGCGGTGCCGCGAGCAGTGCCGCGGAAGGTGAAGGTGAACGGGAAGGATCTGGAGCTGACGAATGAGCAGATCAGCGAGTACCAGCGTTACACGGGGAAGCTGACGGTGAGCATCTTCGGGCAGCTCATTGCGGCGCCTGGGTATGCGCACCGGATGCGGAGAAGGCGCGGATCTTGGCGGGGGTGCTGGGCGATGTGAATACGGCGGCGAAGCAGGAGTTGTTCGGCCAGCGGGCGGTGTCGGTGGGACATGACGGGCGGCTGAATTTTGATCGGCATGCTATCCTGTTCCGGGCTTTGGCTCGGGCACGGGGGATTTCTCCCTAGCCGCAATCCTGCCCTAAGCCTGCCACCTGGGACATTATTCTCTTCAGGATTCCTGCTCTGCGGGAAGATCTAAGAAGAGTTTCGGGAAGTAACTTTCCAAAACCTTACTCGGGAAGTTAATTACCAGCACCCCCTTTGGAGTAGGTGTAAACAAAAGCTCCTCTTCGAGAGCCAAACGGATAACATCACGAGCGGTCCTCTCCTTCAGACCAACAATTTCTGGCACCCGTCCACGCGGGATCTCGCCTTCAATGATCGCTGCTTTAAGAAGCCGGACAAGCTCCTCTTTATGGTTGGTAATATGCAGGCAGTCGCGCGAGATGAAGAACTCGACTCTCAACATCAAAGTTTTGAGATCAAGCACCTGCGTCATGAATTTTATTTGGTCGAGCAGTGTCTCCAGAAAGAAATGACAGAATTTTGCTAGCCCTTGGTCGGAGAGATTTCCTCTTCCATCAAAATCAGACAATCTCCGCTGATCCGCTACCTGCAGAAATTCGTAATAATCTCTCCTTCGGCGAGCTAATCCCCTTGAGAGGGTCCAAAGCCCAGAACCATCAACTTGGTTCCGTATCAAGCAAGCGTGTGAATACAAGCGTGTAACACGCCCATTTCCATCGGCAAAGGGGTGTATCCATGCGAGCCGATGATGAGCGGCAGCGAGAGCAACAAGCTGATTAGTAGGCAGAATCCTGTCGCTACTGTAGAAGTTCTCAAATCTGCTTAGAAACTGGTCTAATACAGAAAAATCGGGAGGAGTATGGTAACCGACGTCGACATTGTGAGTGCGAATCTCCCCAGGCGTGATGGGATAAACCTTGCCGCTCTTTGTTTTACTTTGTCGCAAGTTCTCAGGCAGCTCGAGGTAGAATTCATGATGCAGCCATTGTAAGAACTCCGAAGAGTGAACAGATAATTCTTTCTCCGCATCCAAGCGTTGACGCATCTTTTCCTCAACCTTGATATGGGCAACGCTCAACTTCTGGTTGTCGCGCTTTTCTGGCGTTTCAGAATAGTCATTATTTAAAGCCCGCTGAATATCTCGCGGCAGCGTTTTGTGCCCTTCGATAAGATTAGAGTAGTAGCTGTTCATTTCCCGCACTACCGCTCCTATTTGTCTTCGGGTCACTTCTCCAGTGAGGCGTCCAGACTCACGAAATATCTCACAGCTCAACTCGGCAAGCTTTGCCCGATTAGTGGAAGGCAAGAGCGGCTCCATAGCCGAGATCTCGGTATAAACCTCTGGTATTGAGTGCACAGCGACGATTTATTCGCCGATCTTTGTCCTACAAAAGTGATTGGCGTTGTTTGATTTATTGCAAACGCATCACATGCGCAACGGGTAATTCCGCCGATCTTTCCGCCGATCTAGAAAATCAATGAGATGGTCGCGGACCACCACTGGCCGGCGGGATAAAATTTCACTATTCCGCCGATCTTTCCGCCGATCTTTACTTGAAGCAAAGTTCTATATCCGAGCACCTTACGCACAACACAATTTAGAACACCTCGGTTCCACCGTCGATCTACATACCGGTTTTTCAAATTCTCGCACCAGCATGCCTTGTGTGTTATTGGCTCCTGCCCCTTCTGGCGGCGCCAGAAGGGGCAGGAGCCAATAACACACAAGGCATGCTAGCTATCGTGCAATCGTCTTTCAGACTCCGTCTGAAAGACGATGGCCCGATATGCAACTCTGTCAAGAAGATTCTGAAAGCCCTTCCTTTTAGCACTAAAGAAAACAGCCCTGATGGTCGGACGTAAATTCTCCACAGCCGTAGCACAGCCCGTATCACAAACAAACCGAATCCCACAAACTACTTGATATAAGGAACTTGCAAACACAGGTCATCCGATTTGCAATCAGTAGGTCGTCGGTTCGAATCCGTCTGCCGGCTCCAAAGTAAGAAGCTCCCTATCAGGCTCTTACATTTCGAACGTGGATGCTCCTGTGGCGGGTTCGAAACAGCCGTTGCCGTTTATTGCCAGTATTCTGGGCGCAGAATGGCAAAACCTTTCTGGTGAAATCATGGCCAGAAAGGAGCAATGCCACCGCCGGATCCCTCGTTTTGAAGGTGACGAAAGTCACCTACAATCCGCGCAAACCGTGGATGGTGCGTATTCCTCCGAATTGGTCCCATACATCGCATCACGTTGATTACGCTTGATAGAGGCACCGTCGAGCAGGGCCGTTCTCGTGCTTTTGCGGTACGTGTGTTCCTCCCAACGTCTCAGGCAATCTCTCGACCGCAGAACCAAAGCATGCGCGGCAAGTGAAAAGGGCCTTTGAACATGTTGCCCTTGGCGCGTTGCGAGAGGCTGCCGTCGCGGTGGAGATACCCGAACCACTCGCCATGTTCGCGGTCGGGGAAGTGCGAAAAACTCCAGTCGTGCACCATACGGTGCCACTCGGCATAACGCTGCTCGCCGGTGAGCTTCCACGCGAGCAGCGTGGCAATGATCGCCTCGCAGTGTGGCCACCAGAATTTCATGTCGTGCCAGTACTCCTGCACCGGCAGGCGGCGCAGGTCCGTGAAATAGAGCAGACCGCCGTGCTCGGGGTCCCAGCCGCGCTCCCACATCCAGTCGAGAATCCGCGCGCCGAGTGCGATGAGACGGCGCTCGCCGCGCAACCGGCCTTCATGCAGGATGAACCATGCGCATTCGATGGCGTGGCCGGGATTAAGCGTGCGGCCGTCGAGGTGATCGAGAATCGCACCATCGGGCGCTACGACTTCCATCAGCGCTTCACGTTCAGGCTTCAGGAAGTCGCGCTCGATTTCCGCGATGCTCGCATCGATCCACTCGGTGCACGTCTTTCCGGAGATGACGATATCGCCGAGGTTCGCGCGCAACTCCTGCGCGGTGACGATGCCGATCATGTGCACACCGATGCCCTTCATCGGGCGCGTTGGCTCATATTTGGGAAGCATCGCGCCGGGCTCGAAGCTGTAGCGCAGATAGGTCGCAAACGCTTTCGCCGCATCCTCCGCGGCGCGCGCGTCGCCCGTTGCTTTGGCAAATGCCGCATAGCTGATTGCCGCAAAGCTCTCGCTGAAAACGTAGCGCCGCATCCGAAGCGGACGCCCCTCACGGGTGACCGTGAACCACATCTTCCCCTTCGGCGAATGACAGTGCCTTCTCGAAAACTCCACACACGAGCGCGCGGCCTCCAGCCACTCCGCACGTGGCTCCACGGTGTTGTAAAGCGTCGCAAACATCCATCCCGCGCGCCCCTGGAACCAGACGCTCTTGTCCGAATCGAGCAGCGAACCGTCGCGGTCCAGTGCCGTAAGAATGCCGCCATGCTGACGGTCGAGTCCGTGACGCAGCCAGAACGGCATTACGTCTTCGAGAAGCGCCGAGCGGTAGAACGCAGCCAGCTGCGCCCGGTAGGAGGGATCATTGAGGTCAGTCGTCATTTTCCGAGTACCCACTCGAGCGGGAAGCGCGCGAAGGTGAGCGTTTCCTCGATGGAGTCTTCGCCTGCCTCGTAGAGGATGCCGATGCGGCCATCGCCG
>CBINJX010000348.1:0-5918 GCA_966251085.1 uncultured Verrucomicrobiales bacterium | reverse complement strand
GAGTCCGGCGCTGAGGAACAGGTCTCCGATCGAAGCGACGTTGCGGATGAACGGCCTTCGGCGGTTGACCTGATCGAGGAGAGCGAGGACCGAATTCGTCTCAGCGGCTGTCTGGACGAACTCGAGGAGCGGCACTCCTTCCTGGAGAAACAAAACAACGATCTACTCCAGTCCAAGGACGAACTGCTGGAGGTGATCGCGAAGATTAACACCACCACGCGGAAACTCTTCTCGGAGACCTTTGAAAAGATCCGGGTAAACTTTCAGGAGATGTTCGGCGAACTGTTCGGCGGCGGAAAGGCGAACCTGCTGCTCACAGACGAGAGCGATCTGCTGGAGAGCGGCATCGACATCATTGCAAAACCTCCCGGCAAACAGCTCCAGAGCATCTCCCTGCTCTCCGGTGGTGAACGCACCATGACAGCGGTCGCGCTGCTCTTCGCAATCTATATGGTGAAACCCTCGCCCTTCTGCGTACTGGATGAAATGGACGCCCCGCTGGATGAGTCGAACATCAGCCGCTTTATCCGAATCCTCGACCGGTTCGTCGGCCAATCACAATTCATCGTGATCTCGCATCACAAACGCACCATCGCTCGGGCTGATGCGCTTTACGGCGTGACGATGGAAGAGCACGGCGTCTCCAAGCTGGTCGGTGTGCGTTTCGCAAAACGCGATGAAACTGCGACCGAGCAGGATATCATCGGCACGGCGAATCCGGATGCAGTGCCGAGCGTGGCGGAGACGTTTGGGAAGAGCGGGAAGCTGCGGAGCGAGCAGGCGGAGGTGGTGTGAGGCGGAATGGAAGTACTCAGTGCTCGAGTACTCAGTAAAGAGCGCGTGGAGGCACGGGGCGCATATGGAGTGCGGTGGCAAGCGAGCGACCGCGTCAGCGGCGCGCGACACCGCTTTCGGAAGGGGGCGAAGGTGGTGGGCAAGGCAGTTCCAAACCTTCCGACGCAAGAACATCGCCATCGCGTCAAAGCGGTGTCGCGCCCGTATCAGGCATCATCAACCGGGAGATGCGGAATGACCGGGACAGTTACCGCAGAGATCTCTACCGTTCTGTTCCATGAGCTACATCATGGTCGATGTCGAAGCCGACGGACCGATTCCGGGCGACTACTCGATGATCTGTTTTGGCGCGGTGGTGGTGGAACCGTCACTCTCCAAGACTTTCTATGGTCAGCTGCGTCCAGTCTCGGAGCGCTGGATTCCTGAGGCTCTGGCGGTCAGTGGATTCAGCCGGGAGCAGGTTCTTCAGTTTCCTGATCCGGAGCCTGTGATGCGCGACTTTGGAGCATGGCTCGCCTCAAACTCGAACGGCCGGCCGATGTTCATTTCGGATAACAACGGCTTCGACTGGCAGTTCATTAACTGGTACTTTCACCATTTCACCGGCGCGAATCCGTTTGGTCATTCGTCCACGAACCTGGGCTCTCTCTACAAAGGTATCGTTCGTGACACTTCGCTGAACTTCAAACATCTGCGCAAGACGCGTCACACCCATCATCCGGTCGATGATGCAAAAGGAAATGCCGAGGCTCTTCTCGCCCTGAAAGAAGAGTTCCATCTGAAGATCCGGCTCTGAAGATCGTGATTGAGTGCAACGACACACAAGAGTCGGGTCTACGTAGACATACCACCTCTTGAACTTTGGAGGAAGGTGTTAGCGCGGATCAGTAGATAGCTGTTGTTACGCACAGCCTTTTTCCGACTGGGCAGAATACGGAGATCCCCTACTCCGCCTGCTTGGTAGATATGGCTATTCATGAGACCTGCGGTTGCAGTGAACGCGTGTTCCGGGAGGACCGAGGCAGAGACCAACACTTGAGCCGGAGGGAAATCTGTTCCAGCGTTCATCGCAATCATGAGCAAACAACACGAGTGCATCACCCCGGAACTCGAAGCCTGGATCTCACAACAGAAGATCTTTTTCGTCGCCACGGCTCCGCTTTCCTCGGAAGGGCATGTGAACGCATCACCAAAGGGCGGCGACTCGTTCCGAGTTCTTGGGCCACTCGAAGCCGTGTATCAGGATTATACCGGGAGCGGTGCGGAAACGGTGGCGCATGTTCGCGAGAACGGCCGCATTGTCATCATGTTCTGCGCATTCGACGGCGCGCCGAAAATCGTGCGTCTGCATGGGCGGGCAACCGTGATCGAACCGGGCCATCCGAAGTGTAGCGAAATCGAAGCTCTATTCCCCACAAATCCCGGCACGCGTGCCTACATCCATGTTGCCGTTAATCGAGTTTCCGATTCCTGTGGCTTCTCGGTGCCATATTATGATTTTCGCGAAAACCGTGATATCTTGGACCGCTGGGCTGTAAAACAGGGGCCGGAGAAACTCGAAGATTACCGGGCGCGGAAGAATCGCAAAAGCATCGACGGCCTGAGCGCATTCGAAACAGAACCGGAAGCCGAGTTGCCGCTGAATGGGATGGGAGCGTGAGTGGATCTTGCACTGCTGTGAAAGAGCTGCTCCCAGAGAATGCCGAAGGGCGTCTCGCCCCGCATTCTCTCTAACGGGTGGCACCTGAGTGTCCGGATTTCGCACCCGGCGCCCGGTTCTATTTCCTTGCCCACCAGCAACAGCGTGGCATCTTGGCAGGCCGTGAGCGCCCGTAGCTCAGTGGATAGAGCAACGGTCTTCTAAACCGTGGGTCGCTGGTTCGATCCCAGCCGGGCGCGCCACTCTCCTCCGAGAGTTGAGAGCCACGCACCGGGGAATCAAATCGGGTAAGCGTGGCAAATCTGGGGCTGTTTACTGACTTCTGAGCACTGAGCACTTTCTTTATGCCTTCACGCGTCGGGTTCGTAGGTTGCTTCTCTGTTCCTCCGAAAAGCACCGTTTCTGAGATTGCCGCCGTCGTGCCGAGGGGCATATAAAAATATCTCCAGGGGGATGTCGAATTGGAGCAGCCTTCCTCCGCACCGCTCTACTATGCCTCCGCTCACCTCCCCCTGCCACCGCGACCGTGGTGCAATCACCATTGCCCCGCAATGAACCGCTCGGACCGCTTTGTCAGGAGACTCGTTCAGAGGAGCCCAAAAGCGGTTACCGTTTTTATCAATATCCTCGGGGGAGTTGCATTGCTGGGGTGGTACACCGGAATTGAACAACTTCACACATTGCTGCCGGGCTTTGGAAAAGTGCCCCCCTCTGCGGCATTCGCGTTTGTGATCGCAGGGCTTTCTCTCTACCTGTGGCAGGCACCACACTCTCAGCTACGGTTCCTGGGAGCGCGCATTTGTGCGCTCTTGGTCATCATGGTGGGGCTGCTCACGACGGTCTATCATCTCTTCTATTGGAGCTTGGGGTTAAACATGCCCCCGATGATGCGAGGGAGTTTTCTGGAAAACCTTCTCGCGCCGAATCATCAGATGACCCTGCTGCCATCGATCTCTTTCACGCTCGCCGGCGGCGCCCTTTACCTACTGGAAAGCCGAACGGCACGCGGTCAGCGCACTTCCGAATGGCTGGCTCTCGGGGCCGGTCTCGTGGCGCTGGCTCTGCTGATCGGCTTCATCTATGGGGAAAAAACGTTCCTGAGGCCGTTGGGATCTCCATTCTCCGCCGCCAAGACGTCACTACCAGGAGCCTTCGGTCTCCTGCTGCTCGCATTTGGCATACTCACTCTTCGCCCGGAACGCGGTTGGATGGCTCGCTTTACCAGCGTTAACACTGAAGGGTTCGTCGCTCGCAGGCTGATGCCGGCAGCCGTCGTGATGCTGCTCGGCCTGGGTGTAATTGCGGAGGCAGGAAGACATGCCGGCATCTACGGACTCCGCTTTGAAATATCGTTCGTAACCGCTGGTAGCATCCTGATCGTCGGTCTGCTCATTCACCGTTGCATGGTAATGCTGAGCGAACTGGAATCCTCGCGCCGGATTACAGAAGAGAAGCTGCAAAAAAGCGAGCAACGCCTGCAGACAGCCTTGGAAGCTGCAAAGGTCGGCGCCTGGGAGCGGGATCTCAGGAACAATCAGATCCTATGGTCCGAGTCGCTCGATGATATCTTCGGACTGGAACACGGCTCATTCGACGGCCGTTTTGAAAGCCTTCTCCAGCTCATTCATCCGGACGATCGTACGATCGTACAAGCCCGGCTCGATCGTGTGATCCAGGGGATGGAGGAATCATACCGTTGTGAGTACCGCATCCGCTGTCCGGACACGTCTGAGCGCTGGCTTGCCGCCCGAGGAGATCTCGTGCGCGACAGCGATGGGCAACCGAGCCGGCTGGCAGGTATCGTCGTGGATGTCACCGAGCGCAAGCTGCTGGAAAGAAAACTAATAGAGGCGAGCAACCGCGAGCAGCGCCGTCTCGGGCAGGATTTGCATGACGATCTTGGCCAGTGGCTCACTGCGATCCATTTGGAAACCCGTGCACTCTCCATGTTTCTTCGGCCGATAACCGAGTCCGGTGCGGAGCGTGCGGAGAAAATCGTCGAGCGGATACGCGAAGCCCTGAAGCGAACCCGGATGCTTTCCCGGGGCATGGCTCCGGCAGTGATCGAAACCGGAGGGTTGAGAGCAGCCCTGGAGGAACTTGCAGAGAATACCAGCTGCATGAGTCACGCCCGCTGCCAATTCATTTGCCACGAACAGATGACGGTGCAAGACCCTGAAGCCGCTCTCCAGCTCTACAGGATCGCGCAGGAGGCGATCAGTAACGCTTTGCGGCACGGGGCAGCCACCGAAGTGGAAGTATCACTGGAGCGTATGGTCGATGGCCGCGGATGTCTTCTGATCCGGGACAATGGCACAGGGCTGGAAGCACCTCTTCAAAAAGGTTCCGGGCTCGGGCTGGGGATTATGCGTTACCGAGCTGAACTGCTGAGTGCAGATTTGGAGATCCGATCGGAGAAAGAAAAAGGAACGGAGGTTGTATGCCGATTCGCAGGAAGGCTCTGGGCCCTTGGCTATATCACGGGGCGAACTTTACCTCCGTCAGACCGACCCCGTTCCCCTCATCCTGCCCCGATTCCTGATCTTTGAGTTCGACTTTGGCCATTTTGGGCTTCCGCCCCCGGAGGACACGGGCCCTTATAGTTAATGTCACCGGCGGGTCTTCCGTCCCGGCAGAACGACCGGATTGTCTCTTACATTGAACCTCCGGAACAGGCACCATAGAGTCTATCCGAAGAGGAGCGCCTCTTCCTCCTAATCCTACTCTCCTTCTGCAGCAGGACTGCTCTGGGAGTGAGGATGCGCGAAAAAATAACCGAGCAGATTTGGGAATGCAGCGGTTCGGTGCCGATGGAGAATGGCACTCAGCCAATGCCTTGAGCGGAAGGATTGATCAGCTAATTCTTCCCTGCTCCCTGACAGACGCGTACCATCTTTTCAGCCCGGAGTTCCATCTCCAGATCGCCATCCAGGAAGACTGAAGCGGCGGGGGAACTCTTTTGAGTGTCACAAAACATGTCCGGAGCGCCCCGGAGGATCTTCGGAGAGGGAAAAAGGATCTTTCGAGATCCAATTTCCATCTTTTGAGCGCCAGAAAGGCTCTTTGGAGCACCTCGGAAACGCTTTGGAGTGATCGGAAGGGTCTCAAAAGCGGTTTGGAAACGCTTTTGAGGAGTTCAGAAGCTCTTTCGACACCGTTCCGGATGCTTTTGAGGAGGTCCGGATCGCTTTGGAAATCTTCCGGATCACTCAAAAGAGATTTCCTCCATCTCCGAAGATCCATTTTCCCTCTCCAAAGATACTTTCACCCTCTTCGGACCTCCCCAGTGGCTCTCCAAAGTGCTCGAGGAGAGCTTTGGAGACCGGCCGAGACGCTTTTTTGTGTGACGAAATCGCTTTGGAGATCCTCGCGGGCTCTTTTGAGGGTGTGCGAGGCACTCGAAAGTGTTTCCGGGGCTCTCAAAAGATCCTTTCTGCCTCTCCATTCACACTTCGCGCCGCTT
>CBINJX010000347.1:0-5926 GCA_966251085.1 uncultured Verrucomicrobiales bacterium | reverse complement strand
GCAGTCGACCCCGCGGGGGAATGCAGTAGCCAGATCGTGGCTGTCAGCTCTGACAGGTTAGCCAAATTCAATACAGGAGGAGACAAGTCATGAGCGATCAAACACAGACTCAATCCGAGGTTCTGGGCGTCTCCCAGACGGGTGCGCCGATGGACACAGCCTCGGGAGCGCGGATGGATACGCAAGGAGCCGTGCCAACTGATTTTACCGGGCGCATTTCCGGCATGCGCCAGAAAGGTCGCGATCTGCTATCGCGGGGCATGGATGCGGTTCGTGACGAGCCTTGGCGCGCGGTTCTTATCGGTATGTTTTTCGGATGGTTGCTCGGCCGAAGGACGAGGAGAGGGATGCACATGGTCCGGGTGGACTATCTCGAGCCGGGATACCATCGAGCACAGGGCGCAATGACTATCGGCACGCTCGTAATGCGCAGCATGCTGCGGATGTTCGGGCGCTCGATGGCATTGCGCGGTCGGGAGGTGATGTTCAACGTGCGCTGCTACGCCAAGCCTCTGACCAAGGCTACACGGCGAGTCGGTAAGCGTGCGCAGCGCAAGCTTCACATCGGCCACACTTCATCGTTCTGGCGATGAATCCGACGGAGAGGGAAGGGATCGCGGGGCCAGAGCACGACGCTGCTCTCGTGCGGGAAGTCAAAATTCCCGAAGGGATGGTAACCCTGGACGGGACTTTGACTCTGCCGCACGAGGCGCTCGGGGTGGTGATCTTTGCCCACGGCAGCGGCTCCTGCCGTCGCAGCTCGCAGTCCCGAGCAATTGCACGGGCGCTGAACGAAGCGGGACTGGCCACGCTTCTTTTTGGCTTACTCACTCGGGACGAGGAGGCAATGGATCGGGAGCGGGGGAGTCTGCGGTCTGACGTTTCACTCCTTGCCGAGCGACTGAGCCATGCCACTGAGTGGCTGCGGGGCGAAGAGTTGCTGCAGGACTTGCCGGTCGGCTACTACGGCGCCGGTCCGGCGGGTGGTGCTGCACTAGTATCGGCAACTGCGGACCCGGGCCGGGCAACGGCCGTGGTCTTGCAGGGCGGACGTCCGGACCTCGCCGGCTCCGCTCTCCATGAGTTGCGGACGCCAACGCTGCTCATCGTCGGAGGCGAGGATGATCAGGGAGTTAAACTCAACCGGAGCGCGATGGGAGAAATCGAGACAGAGGTGCAACTGGAGATCCTCCGCGGAGTTACGCGTGGTTTCGAGGAGGCAGGGGCCTTGGAGGAACTCGTGCATCTTTCGAGCGACTGGTTCCTCGAGCATTTCGCTGTCGAGGCCGATGGGGCAATCGAGGTCAGCCTTCAGGCGTCCCCTTTGCGCCTCAGGACGAATGATGAATGACGAAGGGGCTCCATTTTTGTCATTGGGAATACGGTCTTCCTTAAAGTTTCGTCATTCCCTTTTACTTGAGCACACCCGCAAACCCGATTCACCAATGCTGTGAGTTCAGCAGCGCTCACCGGTTTGCCAAGGCAGGCAACTGCGCCTTTTGAGAGTGCAATCGGCAGCGTGTAATCGCGTTCGAAGCTGGTCACAGTAGCCACAGGAATTCTCTCGCAGCAGAAGGCGAGCGCATTCAGCAGCATTACGCCACAGATGTCGGAGTCCAAATCGAGGATGATCAGGTCGACATCATCCATGCTGCTCTGGAGCAAATTCAGCGTGTCTTGCACGGTAGCAGTCAGCCGCAGCGCCCGGCGGCTTTCCCCGGCAGCGGCCATCGTCGCCTGTTGAAGTTTCGTATCGGCGCTGATGAGAATGATCGCGTGGGGCTTCATCTGTTCGTGTCCTCCCAAGTGGTTTATGGGTCAGAACAAGCTACTCTTAACTATACCCGAACGCTGCCCATCCATTGGTTTAGACTGCCCAGGAATTGATCGCGGGTGTCGGGCTCAATGCGCCCAGATTGCGTGAAGAAATGCAATTCGGGTCAGCGGCTCACACCAGGCGCGGCCCTTGGAAGTGGCGGCTTTTCCGGAGATCAATGCCGCAGATCAACCAATGAGCTTCCTGCCGAACACGGCTGGTTTGATGGGATCACATCCAGCCTTTTGCCCTCCTTGCGGAACACTCTCATGTCAGATCACTCTCGCGATCCGGCACTGCTCGCGCCGGCCGCCGATCTCGATCTGCAGGCGCTCACCTTGTTTCTTCCCCTGCAGCTGACGACCCAAAGGCGATTGCGGTGTAAGCACCAGTACCGATTTGCCATCCTCGATCACCTCGGTGCCCCCGGCGCGAGGACCAATGAAATACCACGAGCTTTCCGTCGCGGATTCCACCTCCACCAGCGCTCCGATATCAATCGGTTCCTTGGGGCCAAACTCCCGGGCGACGAGTTGATCGAACTGCTGCCGGGAGTCCGCGGTTTCCGCCATCTGCAACGACTGTCCGCGCGCAAGATAAGAAGCCTCCAAGCTCCGCGTATCGTACTTGTTCTCGGCTTTGTTCTGCTCGTCCGTCGCCTCTTCAAATGCCGCTCGGGCGGACCGGGCGTAGGATTCCAGTTCCTTGTCGAGTTGGGCGATGATCTGCTGGAGGATGGCTTGTTTATTCAATGGACTGCGGGGGTGTCGGGGAACGGTTTCAGAGTTGGGCCAGAAAGAGGCACAGAAGACACAAAGAGGAAAATGCAGATGGCACAAGAGGTTACTCTTTAAGTCCCTTGTGCTTTCTCGTGGCAAACCGGTTCTTCGATGCCCCCCGACTCGTGTGTCCGGCGGAACAGGGCAAACTCCGGGATTCCACCGCGATCTTGCTGCACGGCGGCGGGAACTGGTCTAAATGAGCGGATGCTTCAGACGCCCCGTCCTTCCCTCTACGATCTGCTCCCCAAAGATGGAGTGGTGGACAACGATACGCTGCTCGGGCGGTTCCTGGAGTATGTGGAAGGCTCACACATGCAGCTCTACCCGGCGCAGGAGTCGGCGATCCTGGAATTGTTTGAGGAAAAGAACGTAATCCTCAATACCCCAACCGGTTCCGGCAAATCGCTCGTTGCGGCTGCGCTGCACTTCAAAGCAGTGGCCCAGGGGAAACGGTCGATCTACACCTGTCCGATTAAGGCGCTGGTGAATGAAAAGTGGCTGGCGCTCTGCCGGGAGTTCGGACCGGAGAACGTGGGGCTGAGTACGGGCGACGCTTCGGTGAACCGCGATGCGCCGATCCTTTGCTGCACTGCGGAGATCCTGGCGAACATCGCGCTCCGCGATGGCGAGAAAGCCGCGGTGCACGACGTGATCATGGACGAGTTCCATTACTACGCCGACCGCGAGCGTGGTGTGGCGTGGCAGGTGCCGCTGTTGACGCTGCCGCAGGCCCGGTTCCTCCTGATGTCTGCGACACTCGGCGACACAAACTTTTTTCAGGAGGAGCTCACGAAGCTCAATGGGCGCGAGACCATCACGATCCAATCCGTGACGCGTCCCGTGCCGCTGGAGCACACTTACGCGGAGACGCCGCTCGCTCAAACCCTCGAGAATCTGCTGATGGAAGGGAAGGGGCCTGTTTATGTGGTCCACTTCACCCAGGCAGATGCCGCGCAGAGTGCGCAGGATTTCACCAGCATCAACGTCTGCACCCGTGAGGAAAAAGCGGCGATCGCGAGTGAGTTGGAGGGCTTCAAGTTCAACAGCCCATACGGACCCGAGATCAAGAAGTGGCTCCGTCACGGGATCGGCCTGCATCATGCCGGTCTGCTCCCGAAGTACCGTCTGCTCGTGGAGCGTCTCGCGCAAAAAGGGCTGCTGAAGGTGATCTGCGGTACCGACACGCTCGGTGTGGGAATCAACGTGCCGATCCGCACGGTTCTCTTCACCAAGCTCTGTAAGTATAACGGAGAGAAGACGGGCATCCTGAGCGCCCGTGATTTTCATCAGATCGGCGGACGCGCCGGGCGCAAAGGCTATGACAATGTCGGATGGGTCGTCGCTCAGGCTCCGGAGCATTGGATCGAGAACCTCCTGCTCGAGCATAAGAAAGCGGCGGGCGGGAAGAAGTTCGTGAAGCGCAAGCCACCCGAGAAAAACTTCGTGAACTGGGACAAGCAGACTTTCACCCGTCTGATCACCGCCCAGCCGGAGCGGCTAAGCTCACAGTTTCAGGTTACCCATGGAATGCTGCTCAACGTGCTGAGCCGCGATGGAGACGGCTGCGAGGCGATGCGGAGCCTGATCCGCAATAGCCACGAATCCGCAAAGGCGAAGAAGGCGCATATCAAGCGCGCGTGGCAACTCTTCCGCGCACTCGTCGATCGCAAGATCATCGAGTTCATTCCGGAGACTGAGAGCGGTGCGTACCTGCGGGTGAACGTGGAGCTGCAGGATGATTTCTCCATGGATCGCACGCTCTCTCTCTACCTGCTGGAGACGATCCCGATGCTCGATCCGAATGCGCCGGATTATCCAATGGTGCTGCTGACGCTGGTGGAGTCGATCCTGGAGAATCCCGACATGATTCTCCGCAAGCAGCTCGATCGCGTGAAGAGCGAGGCGCTGATGGAGATGAAGGCGCAGGGGATGGAATACGATCAGCGGATGGAGGAACTGGAGAAGCTCGAATACCCGAAGCCGAACCGGGAGTTTGTGTATTCCACCTTCAACGCCTTCGCCGATCATCATCCTTGGGTGGGGCAGGAGAATATCCGGCCGAAGTCGATTGCGCGGGAAATGTTCGAACAGTTCCGCTCGTTCGCGGATTACATCAAGGATTACGAACTGCACCGCTCCGAGGGGCTCCTGCTGCGGCATCTCACGGCTGTCCACAAGGTGCTGACGCAGACCGTGCCGGACACTGCGAAGACCGAGGAGGTGCGCGAGATGGAGATCTATCTCGGCGCCATGCTCCGGCAGGTCGATTCCAGCCTGCTCGACGAGTGGGAAAAGATGCGGGATCCGAACTATCAGGCCACCGGAGATGAGAAAGAGCTTCGTCCGCCAGGAGCCGAGGAGGCGGCGCGCGACATCACCCGCGACACGAAGAGCTTCACCGCGGCCATCCGCAACCGGATCTTCACCTTTCTTCGTGCCGTCGCGATTCGCGATTACGAGCAGGCGCTCACATTGCTCGATGCAACCACGCAGGGCGATGGCTCCCCGTGGACCACGGAGCTTCTGCGTCAGCGCATGGATGAGTATCTCGGGAGCCACGAGCGCTTCCGCCTCGACCCGGCCGCGCGTAACATTCAGCACACCTACGTGACACCCTCCGAAGACAAGCGCTTCTGGCGTGTCCAGCAGGTGCTCGTCGATACTGAGGAAGCGAACGACTGGGCGGCGGAGTTTTCGGTCGACCTGGAGCAATCCCGCGCTTCCGGCGAGCCGGTGATTACGTTCGTGTCGCTCGGGGCGTTGATATAGGGCAAAGCGCTTGCGCCATAGCGCAGTCATCTTGAATGCGAGTGCCCGGAGCATCCTTGCTCCGAGGCCTGCGGGCTCACGAGCGGCTCGCTGGCTCTCCTTCTAAATCTGAAAACCTCAGGACTGTTGCGGTGATCAGCCTCCGATCAGGATGGTCGAGGCACCCGCAGGCAGGATGGCTGACGCTACGGGAAAGGCCCCGTTCATCGGCGGTTACCTCTTACTGATTCACCGTGACAGCCGTGAACGATGGCCCAGGCGGAAGCGGTGCCTTGTTCCATTTCTGCAGATCGGGGGAAAAGAACACGTTGCCACCCCAGGAAAAGCCGATCCCTCCCACACCTGCACGCGCCCATTCCGGGTTGCAGGGAATGGTCTTCCCGTCCGTGGACCAGTGGATGCCGTCGGGCGAGGTCCAGACTTTCTTCCCCTTTGCAATGAAATGCTGCCCGCTCCAGACAATGCTTTGGAAATCCTCGTCCGGGTTTGTCTCGCGCCGGGTCCAGTTCTGCCCGTCATGGGAGCTTTCGATCAGCCCTTTCGGTCCCACCACCACAAA
>CBINJX010000346.1:0-5932 GCA_966251085.1 uncultured Verrucomicrobiales bacterium | reverse complement strand
TGGTCAGGGCTGCCCAAACGATGCGTCAAGACGCCGCCTGGCGTGTCGCTTACGACTTTTCTCAGGTTCCGGAAGAAGAAATTTATGCATGCGCCGAATGGGAACTCTCCCGCAGCGTAGAACAATTTCGTCAATACACTGAGCGAGAGAGACAATCCTGGCGAGAACGTGATCTACTCGGGAGTAAGCCACACCAAAGCCGCGACAATTTCGTCCCGGCTTACATGTACTTCCTAGAATGGCCGGGCATCCCCTTTACCCTTCTGCCTAAGAAAAAAAAGGCCGAATGGATCGATGCTGAGTGGAATGTGAGGGCACCTTTAGAACCCATTGAGTCGGCTGACCTCAACGACCTCATAGCATTTGCCGGAAACGAAGCAGAAAGGCTCGGCTGTTCACAGAACGAGGCAGCCAAGAAGTACTTTGATTCGATCGATCTCAGCGGGTCTATCCAGAACGTTGTATTGAGAATCGACTGGAGGTGCAGCGACTCTGTGTTGAAGCAGCGTTTTGCGGAATGGCTCACATCAGGTGTGCGGCCCCCAGACATTCCCCAAGAGTCCACAGAAGGTGCACGGAATCCGCCCCGTCAGTTGAGACACCGCCTCAAGCAGCTCAGCGCATACCGTCTTCTCGAACACTTTCAAAGCTGGGAGAGCGCATTGCTCAGCAGCAAGGAGGTACTCGGGGAACCAGGTCTTTATTCCGATCATGAGCAGAACTGGCGACGAGCCCACAGGGAAGTCGAAATTTTTCTGCGTCAATGGTGGCGTTCCTTCAGCCTGTATAAAGGAATCATTTTTGAGCTCGTCGACCATCTTCCACCCGCACTCGCTTCGGTGCCCATCGCCGCCCTCATCTTTGAATCCTCGTATCTCTTTGCGGATTCTGAAAGCAACGGCTAGTCGAGACGAGTAGCCGTTGGGACACGACTCCTAGACTGTCGTTCAGGTGACGAATGCCAGAAAAGTCACCTGACACCAGCGACAATACTCCCTCTCAGGAGTCTACCCCTATCCGTCCCGCGCAGATGCCGGAGTTTATACCGCTCCCCTGCGGGGATAAGGTTGAGTTCTACAGCGGTCTGAAAAGGAGCAAGCTTAACCAACTCATCCTTCCTTGTGCTGAGAACGACTGGAATCCCCCCGTAAAGTCTGTATCTCTACGGCCTCGTGGATGCACGAAAGGCAAGCGCCTGATCGTGCTCTCATCACTTCTCGAATACCTGCGGAGGCAAGAGGCATGAGTGGGCCTACGAAAAAGCAAAAACTCGGACATGTCCGAGTTCCGCAGATTTCACTCCGGAGCATCTATCCATCACCAGAAAACGATCAGATTTATCGCCCCATTGAATGGAACGACCCGGATATTCTCTCTCTCATTGCGAGTATCCGAGAATTCGGCGTCCAAGAACCGATTGTAATCACAAAAGACAATTACATCGTGAGCGGTCATCGTCGGTACATGGCCGCCAAGCGCGCCGGTAGAAAACGAGTGCCTTTTCGACGCCTCGCAGTGACGCGCAAAGGACATCCCGATTACCTGAGCTTGTTACGTGAGTTCAATCGCCAGCGCGTCAAAACCAGGGATGAGCAGCTGCGAGAAGAGATCGTCTCGGCAGATCCAGAAGAAGCCCATCGAGCACTCCGGGAATACCGAGAAAAAGCAGCCGAGATCGATGTTGAGACGATCCAAATCCGCGGCAAGAAAACTCGACACGAAATCTCTGCCGCAAAGCAGCCCTTCTTGAACGCGGTTTTGGCGGTCGTTGAGCGCCTGCGGCGATATTGGCCCATCTCAGATCGCCAGATCCATTATCAGTTGCTGAATGATCCTCCGCTCATTCACGCCAA
The DNA here is from genome assembly GCA_966251085.1 of uncultured Verrucomicrobiales bacterium. Taxonomy (GTDB): domain Bacteria; phylum Verrucomicrobiota; class Verrucomicrobiia; order Chthoniobacterales; family Chthoniobacteraceae; genus CBINJX01. The sequence goes on along the minus strand of CBINJX010000346.1, from coordinate 4,079 downwards.
GAAACCGGAAAGTGTGTACTGCAATGACGCGAAATCGTACAAAGCTCTCAGTGATCTCCTGACCCGAGCTCGTTATGAGGGACACATTGATTTCGACGTCATCCACGATCCAACTCGTCCGGAGACGGTGTGGGACGTACACGACGACGTCGGTACCTACTACCGCCGGCAGATTAATGGAATGTTGAAGGGCTACTACCGAAATCTGCTGCAGAGTCAGCCCAATCACATCGAGATCGTAGGCGAGAAAAACACAATCCAAGGTATTCTCTCTCCTGTAGCAGCGCGGTATGGCGTGCCGATTACGATTGGCCGGGGTTTTTGCTCCACACCACCAAAGTACAAGATCTCGGAACGCTACCGTGAGAGTGGGAAGGCGAAGCTGATCATTTTGGGAGTTTCCGATTTTGATCCCGATGGAGAAGAGATCGTGCATTCCCTTGCTCGAAGTCTGAAGTACGACTTCCACATCCACAATATTGAGGCGATCAAGGTGGCGCTTACTGCGGAACAGGTCCATCGACTCGCTCTTCCAGAAGGAATGCTGAAGGCAAAACCCAGCAGTCCGAATTACCACCGGTTCAGATCACGATACGGGGACTCTGTGTACGAGCTTGAGGCAATTCCTCCAGACGAGCTTCAACAGATGCTCCGGAGCGCCATCGAGAGTGTGCTCGATATGCAGGCCTTTAAGGCAGAGATCGAGGCTGAGAAGAAGGATGCTGCGCATTTGGATGCTGTACGGCGCCGCATCATTTCGACTTTGCAAACCGCCGGCGAGATCACTACCTGACCGGAGCGAGCCAAGTTCTGAATGCGTTACTTCCGTGGGATGCCGGAGGCGTATCGTTTGCGCCTCCTTCGATGGCAGCTTTTCGCTACCCTGACCTTTCAGGAAGACGGCAGGCCGGAGCATGTGCGGAAGTCAATGATCTGGTCCTGGCTGCGTAAGCTGGCGCGCGCTTACCGCGTCTACTTCCCGGAGCTCCTATTCTGTATTCGCTTCGAATACGGTGCCTCAGGAGGTGTTCACGGGCACTATCACGTACTGATCGCCGGATTGCCGCCTGAGGCGATCACACCTGCAGGGTGCCGCCATGCAGAGGCTCTTTGGACACAACGCGGCGGCGGTCGTTCGCAAGTCGAAGTTTTCAACCCCTCACTAGACGGAGTAGGTTACATCCTCAAAACCTCGGGAATTGAGGACGACGTATGTTTTCCCACGCTCTCGGAAGCTGTGTATCGCGTAGTGCGATCGCTTCCCATGTGAGAGAGGGAGCGTCTAGCACTCGGTCTCAGCAATTCTGAGCGGGTGAAATTGGGTGCTTCCCAGTGATGGGAAGCGTCTTGTAGGCACCGCTATGCCCCGATGCCGGGGACACTACGGTTCAAACGAACCCTACGTGAACTCTGTTCACCAACAGCAGGCCCTCGTTCCAATCCAATCCATTGGGCAAATGGGAGAACACGTCCCGGTACCTGTTTCGTGCCAATCTCGATCAACCAAATGAAAACTGGGACATGTCCGAGTTTTCAGCTCAAGGGCAGAAATTGCACGGCAAAGTGCCCGCATCTTTGGCAGGAACCGTAAACATCAGCCCGTCGCCTGACCGGCAAGTGTGAGTTCGCCCCACTGCAGGAACATCCATAGCTGAGCCTGTTGTTGGCTGCTCCAGTTCCTGGAGCCCGATTTCTACTCTCTACCATTTGATGATGCGGGCTCAGGATGAAGCAATGCCACCGTTTGAACGGATCATTGTGATCGATTGGTCAGGAGCAGGGACCGAAGCTGCGCCCGCTGATATTCGTGTCGTAGAGTGGAAAAACGAGGACGGCAGAACGGATATTGTTTCTCCACCTCGACCTGCACGTACCAGATGGAGCCGGGCGGCTTTGGAGTCATGGCTCTGGAGTGTGCTTCAGCTTCCACAGCGGACGCTGGTCGCGTGTGATTTCGCCTTTGGCCTACCGTGGCGTAGTGATGCGGCCATGTTTGGCTGCGAGAGTTGGCGTGAATTGATCCGGCATTTAGCCGAACGCTATTCTCACCGCGGCAGTGCCCGAGAGACCGCGACCGCCTTGAACATGGAACTTGCTCCGGGACCATTTCGCTTCGACGGCTCTCGGAATGATCACCGGTTCTACCTGCAATACGGAGTCGCCTACTATCGCCTCGCAGAGATCGCAGCACCGCAGTCGATTAGCCCGTGGTACCTTGGTTCTGGTGGAACGGTTGGCTTCCACACCATCACGGGCCTCGCCATGCTTCACCGACTCCTTACTAGACGGGACAAGGAGCTGCGCTCTCCAAACTTCGAGGTATGGCCGCAGGAGACCTGGATTCCCAAATCTTGCGCTCACTTGATCGTTGAGTGCTATCCGGCAATGGCTCAAGCCTTCGACACCGATGCCGTTCAAGATACACATACCCGCGATGCCCTCCGGGTTCTCCGCTGGCTCCTCTCATTGGATACACACGAATGGAACCAGCTCTTCACAATCACCGAGATCCCTTTCGGCCGCTACCACGGCGTAACATTTCAGGCTCAGGTTCAGTTTGAGGGTTGGATACTGGGGCTCCGCTGAAATCCTGTTTCACCGGAGGTGAACGTACGTTCCTCGGCCTTTAAGCGTCCTTGGATGAATTCAGGAGAACGGACTGCATGCCGAATCGCCTGGAGTACGGACACCGGGTCGCACCCGTACAGACCTGCGCCCCAGCACGGGTTCGCTTCGATCACTGCCCACCCGTGTTCTTCCGTGAGGCCAACATCCAGTACAAACGCAGGAGGAACTGCGATCGTTTGATCCGAGAGCAAGGCCTCGGCAAAGGCGCGCGCCTGCGCGCGCTCATCTCCGACAAACGGCCATGTGCCGTCCGGGCGTCGAGCGAGCGCATTGTCACGCCAGTATGGGCTGCAGGTGACGACTCGGCGATCGACGACAAAACATCGGATCTCCGTCCGAAACCGTACTGGGGTGCTGAGCAAAACCGGTAAATCTCCGATCTGTTCGACAAGAGGCAGTTCCTCTCCATTGGCGTATACTCGCGGCTCGAACACCTTTCCCTCTGCCGGTTTCACGAAAGTGGGACGCGTGAGCCGACGAGCTTCGGATAGAGGCACAATTGTGACATCCCGGTGAATGAATGAGCGAGGCAGAGTAGTGAGCCAGTTTGGAGGAGTCTCAAGGAGGGTGAGTCCGAGCGGGCCTGCGACAGCCTCGGCGAACAGCGGTTCGGCATACACCACGATCTCTCGCTGTTGGTTCCGGAGATCATCGGGCACTCGCCAGTTGGCCAACCGCCGCGTGGACCAGCCGAGAGAAAGCGCAGCCTGCCATATTGCCACGGAGTCATCAGTTACCCGGGGAGCAAGGATCAGGAGCGGCGGATGCATGGTTAATCATTAGAGCAGCGCCCATTGCGGTCGAGCGATCCCGGCGAAGTACTGGCGGAACGACTTGCTTCCACCATCGGGAGCGCTCTCCTGCTTCACAAGAGGACAGATCGGAATCGGTGCAGTCTTCAAAGCTCGTCGAGGTTATCCCGGCTTCTCCGTTTTGTTTCACGCGTGAAACAAGCAACGTGACGGAGCTCGAAGCTCCACTGAGGCGGTCCTCGTGATCCACGTCGTGCTCACAGAGATGACCTTCTACGGGATTTACCAGGGAAATTCGTTGCGCACCCGCAACACGGGATCATCTCGATCTCGGAGGTAGAGTTCTCTTGGGTGCGCAATCTGGAGGATTGCTGGTCTGGGGCTGTGAGCAAACCGGTGGGGTGAGGTCAGATCCACAACACCGTCCAAAACGGAGGAACGGTACGTCGCATAGCGCACAATCGAGAGTCGCTCAAAAAGTGGCGTTAAGTCTTGGCTTCGGCTGCCACCATCTGGCGGGCGAGGAGTAGAGGGGAAAGCTTGGTCATGCGCTCATGGAGTTCCTTGCGATCCTTTTCCGCGGATCTGCTTTGGGTATCATTCACAATCGCATCAGTAGCGGAGCTCTGCACCCGTGCCGCTCGGCCCCATTCCTCAGGGCGCCTGCGCTCCAGGATGCGCAGCAGGATCCGCTCAGAA
>CBINJX010000345.1:0-5950 GCA_966251085.1 uncultured Verrucomicrobiales bacterium | reverse complement strand
AGCATCGCGCAAATCCTCTTTTACAGCGCCTTTGCGTGGCTCTTTATCACCGTGCTTCCACCTTACTTCGGCCTGGAGGGTAAGCTCGTGGAGGTTTCGATGACTGACATCTTCTGGAGCGTGATGATTTATCTCGGCATCCCGTTTGCCGCGGGGTTGCTCAGCCGGGTGATCCTCGTCCCGCTGAAGGGGGAGACATGGTACGAGCAGAAGTTCATCCCCCGAGTCTCGCCGATTACGCTCGTCGCGCTGCTCTTCACGATTATCGCGATGTTCACCTTCAAGGGACACGCCATTGTCGAACTGCCGCTGGATGTCGTGCGGATTGCCATCCCTCTTGTGATCTACTTCGTGTTCATGTTCCTGGTAAGCTTCTTCATGGCCAAGCGGCTGGGGGCGGATTACCCGCGCTCTACGTCGCTTGCTTTCACCTCTGCAGGGAACAACTTCGAACTGGCCATTGCCGTGGCAATCGCCGTCTTCGGCATTCAATCCGGTGCAGCCTTCGCCGCAGTCATCGGACCACTGATTGAAGTGCCGGCCCTGATCGGTCTCGTGCACGTAGCTCTAAGATTCCGTCGTAAGTTTGACGTCTCCTCCAGGGCCCGAAGCGAGAAGTTGACCGTCGTGTCGTGAATGCGCCAACGGACATGCGCTGACGAAGGAGGTGGCGGAGTTGCGAGGCACCATATGGGAGTGAGGACCGCTTTCTCGAGACCGGGCCGCCTTCATATTTTTCTCTCCAGGGCGCTTACTGCCGAGACTATCGCGACGATCTATCAGAAGGCAGCGCTCAGCTTGCCAGGTTGAAGGGGGGCAATAGAATCCGGCCCGCTTTGCTATCTATGCGCACCCCAAGTCTGTACCCACGTCTCACCGCGATTTGTCTTACTCTGTCTGCCTTGGTTTGTCAGACGGCGGGTGCTTCCACCCTTACGGTTAATCCGGATACGGGGCTGCTTAGCATAGACAACGACGTGTTTGCCTCCAGCGTTGTATGGCGCGGAGTAACCATCTCGGCAGGTAGCATCATCGGGGGAGTGCGCGAGTATTTTGTCCGGGGGGATTTCACTGTGAATGATGATGACGCGGTCACCGCCACACTCGGCTCAGCTGCGGGCGTGCGTTTTGTGGTAGGGAATGACGCGGTTATTGCCGAGGGTGCCTTTTTCAACTTCTCGGGCTTGGGCACGCACGGACGCGCTGGTGGTGGAAATGCAGGCGCGGGAGGTAGCGCAGGTCTGGGTGTAGCGATTGCTAATGGCGGGGCGGTGGCATCGGAGGTGCCGGAGGTGCTGGTGGTGGAGGCGGTGCCGGAGGCGCGCCTGTTCTGGAACCCGGAGCATCGGGTGCCGCCGGTAGTGACGGTCTGCTAACACGGAGGCTCCGGCCGCGTTACCGTATCTGGTAGAGGCCTTGCGCCGCGTGTGCCCTTTTCAGGGTGTATAAGCAATCGCTCTCCACCTACCCTCCCGGCAGTCGGCGGCGCGACCGCCCTACCAGTCGGGAGGGCAGTCGCAAGTCAATCCATCCTTCCAGGCACCGCATTTCTTTGCCTTCCGATCCGCCGGTGCAGGTCCCTCAACCCTCAGCCCTCAACTCTCAACCTCTCCATCACTCCACCGTCACGCTCTTGGCCAGGTTCCGCGGCTTATCGACGTCACAGCCGAGATGGCAGGCGGTGTGGTAAGCGAGGAGTTGGAGCGGGATGGAGGTGAGGATCGGGGAGAGATAATCCGGGCACGGCGGGATGTAGATCACGTCGTCGCAGATCTTCTCGAGCTTGGTGCAGCCCTCAGTGCCGATAGCAATCACCGGTCCCTTGCGGGCTTTGACCTCTTCGATGTTCGACACGTTCTTGTCGTACACGCTGTCTTCAGGCGCGATGAAGACGCTCGGTACTTCCGGGGTGATCAGCGCGATCACACCATGCTTCAGCTCTGCGCTCGGATGCCCGCTGGCGTGGATGTAGGAGATCTCCTTCATCTTCAGCGCACCTTCCAGTGCGACCGGGAAGTTGAACTGCCGGCCGAGGAACATCATCGCGTCGGCACTGGCGTACTTCTTCGCGATCCCCTTGATGTGATTGTCCAGCTCGAGAATCTTCCGGACCTTCTCCGGGATCGCTTCCAGTTCGTCAATGATGTCGAGGCCCTGGCTATGGGACAGATCGCGGATACGACCGAGAAGAGTGCCGATCAGAGCGAAAATGGTGACCTGTGAGGTAAACGATTTTGTCGCGGCCACGCCGATCTCCGGTCCGGCGTGCATGTAAACGCCGCCATCGCTCTCGCGGGCGATCGTGGAAGCGACGTTGTTGCAGACGCCGAGAGTGCGATGCCCCTTGCGCTGACTCTCCCGCAGCGCTGCGAGTGTGTCCGCGGTTTCACCGCTCTGGGAAACGCAGAAGACGAGAGTGTCCTTGGGCAGCGGGAGATTCCGATAACGGAACTCACTGGCGAACTCGACCTCCGTGAGGATGTGGGCGAGGTGCTCGATCAGGTACTCGCCAACCATGCCGGCATGATGAGCGGTGCCGCATCCGGTAATAACGATCCGCTCCACCGCGCGCAGCTCGGCATTCGTCATGTTGAGACCACCGAGTTTTGTGGTCGCTTCCTCGCGGGAGAGCCGGCCGCGCATCGCATCGAGAATTGTCGAAGGCTGCTCGTAAATCTCCTTGAGCATATAGTGGGCATAATCGCCCTTGCTCACGTCTTCCTCGGTGAACTCCACCTTGCTCACCTCAAAGCCGCTGGCTCCGCCAAGCAGGCTGGTGATTTCAAACTGATCCCGGGAAAGCGCGGCGATGTCGTAATCCTTCAGGTACACCGCATCGCGTGTGTAGGCGACAATCGCGCTGACGTCCGAAGCGAGGAAGTTTTCACCTTTGCCCAGGCCGAGCACCAGCGGGCTGCCCCGGCGGGCGCCGACGAGGAACTCGGGGATGTCGGAGTGAACCACCGCGATGCCATAGGTGCCGACCACCTGCTTCAGTGCGAGGCGGAGTGCTTCCGTGAGCCGGGCTTTCGAGGGTTCTCCGCCGAGAGCTTCGTAATGTTTGCCCACCAGATGTGCGAGCACCTCGGTATCGGTCTGGCCCTTGAAGGTGTGGCCTTCGCGGGTGAGTTGCTCCCGGAGCGTGGCGTAGTTTTCGATGACGCCGTTGTGGACGAGGCAGAGCTTGCCGCTCTGGTCGAAATGAGGATGGGCGTTATCGTCGGTAACTCCACCGTGGGTGGCCCAGCGAGTGTGGGAGATGCCCACTTCTCCTTCCGTGGGTGACTGCTTGATCAGTTCTGCAAGATTGGCAATCCGGCCCGTGCGTTTTCGCACCTCCAGCTTGCCGCCATTCAGGACAGCGAGCCCGGCGCTATCGTAACCGCGATACTCGAGTCGGCGGAGACCGTCGAGGAGGATGGGAACTGCGTTAGTTTTACCGATATAGCCGACGATGCCGCACATAGGGTGTAGATAATAAGAGTAAGTAGAAGGATGCTCGCAAAGTTTCGTGACAGGAACAAGGAGCGCGGGTGCCGGATCAGGGACTGCCCGCAGGTATCTGGCGAAAATGAACATGCGCCCGGTCGATTTCGCAAACCCGAGAGGGAGAATGGAGGTAGTCCCCTAGCTCTGAAACAACTATCTCTCAGGAAAACCGAGCGCACCGCATATGAGAAAAAAGACTCAGAGCGTGTAGAGAAAGCAGCCAATGAGGAGCCACAAAGAGGCGCAAGAGAGGAAGAAGGAGACTGTGAGCGCCTCAGTATTTTCCTGGTTGAGCCTTTCGCGCCTTTTTGCAGCAAAATGCCGTTTTTCTCGACGGTCTTTCAAAAATGAGAAAGGCGCGCCCGAAATCGGACGCGCCTTTCTGTGGTTTTGCCGGGATTGACCTAATTAATTGCCCTTCTCACCCTTTTCACCGCGGCGGCCCCGACCTTCTCCACGACCTTCTCCCCGTCCGCCACCTCCACGGCCACCACCCTGCGGGCGGAACTGCTGTTGCGGAGCCTGGAATTGCTGCCGCTGCTGCTGGCGCTGCATTTGCATCTGTTGCTGACGCATTGACTGGGCGCGCTGCTGCTGGAGGGCTTCCCTCTGCTGCTCTCGGACCGCCTGCTGACGCTGAGCTTTCATCTGCTCACGGCGAGCTTCCGCCGCCGCTTGCTGACGGCGCTGCTGTGCGGCTTCTGCCTGATTCTGCAGGGCGCGGCGCTGAGCGGCTGCGGCCTGCATCTGCTGCTGGCGCTCCAGTGCGTTCTGCTGCTGGCGGCGCTCCATTGCAGCAGCCTGTTGTGCCTCACGCTGGCGCTCGGCCCGCCGTTCGGCTTTCTCGGACTGCTCCCGGGTGGCTTCCCGCTCGGCGGCGCGCGCCTGCTGGTCACGACGAGCTTCCGCGGCGGCTGCCTGTGCAGATTCGCGCTGACGCTCCGCGCGACGTTCCTCCTTCCGCTCGGCTGCATCTCCCGCACCATTGTTCATCTGCTTCTTCTCGGCGCGCTCTGTCTGAGCCTGCTGCTTCTGGCGCTTGCGGAACTCGTCCTGCAGCTCGTTGGCACGGGCGATCTGCTCCTGCTCCTTGCGAAGCTTCTCCTGACGTTCCTTGCGGCCAGCCTCATCCGCGTCCGGAGCTTCAGCCCGGCCTGCCATCTCGCCTTTCTCATTTTTGCGGTCCTTGTTTCGTCCCGCCCTCTCCGGCGCGTCTCCTCCGTTGAATGACTTCAGCGGTGCACGTTCTCCCGCTGCAATCCCGGGGGCATTCTCTTTCCGGTCCCGGTCGTTCCGATCCCGGTCGTTTCTATCGTTCCTGTCGCGGTTGCCGCGACCTCCGGTGAACACTGGAGACGGAGCATCCGGATCGGCCTTTGCCGGCACGGGCTGGAGGTCCGCAGTCTCGATTGCCCGGGCAGGGGCGGTCTCAGGCCGCAGCCCCTTGGCGTCGCGAGCCATCTTCTGTTTGATCCTTTCCCTCTGAGTAGAATCCTGGACGAGATGCCATCCCTTGCGCACTTTTGCCGCAGGAACGGATCTCTTCGGCTTGATCTGCGGCATCGCGACGAGCGGGTTGGCCACGCGCTTCACCTTCGGCGCCGGAACGATGAGCTGATTGCCCTGCTGCACTGCGTGAAGCGCCCGCCCGCGTCCGCCACCGCCGTTCTTAATCACCGTCTTGTTGACGTTAACGACGACGTTCTTGTTAACGACCTTGTTGTTGTAGAAGTTGTTGATGTTCGTCTCGCGAACCAACTTCAGGGCAGGGATCGGCCGGCGAACGCGACCGACAAAGAAATCGTAGCGAGGACCACCGCAGAAGGGGATACCGATGGACCGGTTCACGGTAATGTTGGTGATGTTCACCGTATTTTCGATGATTACCACATTGCGCGGACGCGGAAGGATCACCTCACGGATCACCGGAGCGCCGAAATCCTCGACGGCGCAGAAATTGTAGTAGGAAGGGCCGATATCGTAGCTGTTATCGACCCAGACGCTGAACCCCACGCTCGGCTCCCAGCGGGCCTCCGGTGGCAGGGGCGCCCAGCCGACATAATCCGCATTATTGCGCCACGATACCCAGGCCGGACCCCACTCGTAATCCGGCACCCAGCACCACCCCTCGTCCTCCACATTGGTCCAACGTCCATAGTGGTAAGTGATAGCGCCGAAATCCTCGTAGCTCACCCATGTCCAGCCGGCATCGGTGTAGCTCCAGTAACCGTCGGTATAAGGAGTCCACTCAGTGTCCATGCCCGTCGGACGCCAGCAAAGGCCGTAATCACCGACCTCGATCCACTCGCCATAAGGCGAGAGAGATTCATGGAAAAAATCAAACGAAACCTCGACGTCGGCCTGCGCCTGAGCCGTAACCGGTGTAAAAATCACCGATCCAGCACCCAGCGTAGCCGTGGTGAGGAGAAAGGCAGCGAGTTTGGATTGTATCATGTGCAGT
>CBINJX010000344.1:0-5952 GCA_966251085.1 uncultured Verrucomicrobiales bacterium | reverse complement strand
GAAGATCAGGACGCCGACTTTGAGGCAGTCGAGCGAGGGCTGCGCAGGCTCAATGTCCCCTATGTGGTGACGCGGTGCAGCGACGCCGACGAGGCGCTCGATTTTCTTTTTTCCCGGGGCGCTTATGCGGCAGACAGGCAGAGACTCCGACGCCCCGATATGATCCTGCTCGACCTGACCCTCCACAGCACAGATGGGCGAGAGGTCCTGGCACGTATCAAGCAGGATGATTATTTGAAAACGATCCCGGTCATCGTATTGACGGCTTCCACCGATCCACGCGACGTGGAGGTCTGTTACCAGCTGGGTGCAAACAGCCTCGTCCGCAAAACCTTCGATTTTGCCGAGGTGAACAGCACCTTCGAGCGCTTTGTTCACTTCTGGCTCGAAGCTGCGGTTCTACCGCATTCGCCTGCTGTCCGGCCCGCCTAGTTTGCATGAATACGCCGGTGTCTTCGAACGCGACCGTCATCCTGATCCTCGATGATAGCGCGGAGGATCGTGAGATCTTCCGGAGAATGCTCTCATCCGACCCGAAGAATGACTATGTCATCCACGAGCAGGCCGGGATCGATGATGCCATCGAGCAATGCCTGGAACTGCAGCCGGATTGTATCCTGCTCGACTATTCCCTTGCCGATGGCACCGGGCTCGACTTCCTCAAGATGTTGTCCTCCGTCGGTGGAACGACTGTGTTTCCCGTGGTCATGCTCACGGGTTCGGGGAATGAATCGGTAGTCACGGAAGCATTCAAATCCGGCGCACAGGATTATCTCCCCAAGGCGCGGATTACACCTGAGGTGCTGCAACGGGCGGTGGCAGGCGCGATCTACAAAGCCCGGGCGGAGCGTCAGCTGGCAGAACATCGCCGGGAACTCGAGCTTCTCTACAAGGAAGCTCAGGAGGCAAACACGCGGAAGGATCAGTTCCTCGCAGCGCTCTCGCATGAGCTGCGTACTCCGCTGACGCCAATCCTGACGGCGGTATCTTCGCACGATCCAGCCAGCCTGAGTGGGGAAGAGGTGAAGGAGTTCTTCGCGATGGTCCGCCGCAATGTGGAACTCGAAGTGCGGCTCATCGATGACCTGCTCGACCTGACCCGGATCGCGCAAGGCAAGCTGCGGCTCAATCTTCATCCTGCCGATGCGCATGAGATTCTGCGTCACACGGTGGAGATCTGCCAGGAGGAGATCGCTGCCAAGAAGTTGAAGCTGACGGTTCAGCTTGACGCCGGTTTTTCCAATGTGAAGGCCGATGCCGCACGCCTGCAGCAGGTGTTCTGGAACCTTCTGAAGAATGCCGTGAAATTCACACCGTCAGGCGGTGAGGTGAGCGTGCTCACTCGGAATCCTGTCGGAGAGAAGATCGAAGTGGAGATCCGGGACTCGGGCATCGGCATTTCGCCAGAAGCACTCGCCAAGATTTTCGATGCTTTCGAGCAGGGGCACGCAAATGTCACGCGGCGTTACGGCGGGATCGGACTCGGCCTCGCCATTGCTCGCGCCATGGCCGAAGCGCATGAAGGTTCACTCCGGGCGTCGAGCCCCGGCCCGGGGAAAGGAGCGAGCTTTGTCGTTTCGTTGCCGGTGGATCGGCAGAGTCAGGCGAAACCAGCCGTATCACCTTCGACTCCGCCGGGCGAGCTGCAACCTGAGGCCGTCAGTGGCGGCCTGGTCCTGCTCGTCGAGGATCACCTGGACAGTGCGCGCATCCTCTCCCGGACAATGCAGCGGAATGGCTATCGTGTGCTGACCGCAGCGACCATGGCCGAGGCACTGGAAATCTTCGCGCAAAACAAAGTGCACGTCGTCATCAGCGACATCGGCCTCCCGGATGGCAGCGGCCTCGATTTGATCCGTCTCCTTCGCAGGAAGCGGCAGATTCCCGGAATCGCCCTGAGTGGCTACGGCATGGAAGAGGATATCGCGCGCAGCCGTGCCGCAGGATTCCAGGAACATCTCACTAAACCGGTGAACTGGCCGCAGCTCGAAGCAGCGCTCATGCGACTGCTGGCGGCGGACAGCTGTGCCAAAGGTAGTTGATCGGTGATTCGGGGAGATTTGCGGGTCGCCTCCCCCAGCATTCCACGGGACGCGAAATGTATAGGGACGCCAGGTCTGCACCGCTCTTTCATTTCCTCCGCATCAGCTTCGCCCGCATCGACCACTCCTTGTCACTGATCGGATCTGGAGGGATCGGGCGCAGGCTGCTCCTTGCCACGCTGATCGGAACATCGTGCCGCTTCCGGTCGAGAAAGAAGGAGATTTCGCGGTACCCGGCAGCCTCGGCGGCATCCATCGCCTCCTCCCATTTTGCCGCAGCTCGTGACGGCCAATGCGCATCGCTACCGATCACGAGCGGGATGCCACGAATCGCCATCTCCCGCAACATCTCCGGGCCGGGATTCATTTCCGGCACCGCCTTGTTCAGGCCCGAGGTGTTGAGCTCCATGGCGACACCTGTGGCTGCAATCCGGTCCAGTGCTCGCTGGATCGTCGGCATAATGCGTTTCACGTACCAATCGGGCACCATGTTCTTGATGAGATCGGGATGCGCGATGGTATCGAAGATCCGCGTCTCAGCCGCCATCGCGAGATGCTCAAAGTAGTACTCCTGCAGCTTCAGATCCCCTTCCCTGCGGTAGAGATCCTGATACTCCGCATACGGATGAACCGAGCCGAGAACATGGTGGAGCGGAGCACTATCGATGAGCTTTGCGACCGCTTTCTCGTGTCCGGGCCAGAAGTCGGCTTCCACTCCGGCGCGAACGTCACACCATCCGGCACAGGCTTCCCGTGCACGCTCGACCATCTCCAGGTATTGGGACCACTCATGGTCGAGCATCCGCGAATCCAGCATGAAGCCGTTCGGCCACGGGTTATGGCAGGTGACAACAATCCCGGCCAAACCACGCTGACGCGCAACGGCCGCATATTCCTCCGGTCCACCCAGCGCGTGCCGGCAGAGCGGTGTATGCATGTGCTGCTCGTAGAGAACCGGTTTCATTTCGAGCGCGTTGGGTGGACGGCGGAAACACGGCTCTCGTGAGAGCTTCTCAAACTATGCAGATGGCCAGGGACCAATACGGGGTGGTGTGTCATGAAGTCGGCATCCACTATAGGGCTCCCGCACGCCGCGCGCATCTGCTCGTTTGCATCCTTCATTTCTCAGCGAGTTTCCTCTTCTAACAAATGGATCTTCCACTCTGGCTTTTTCCCCTGCTCTTTGCCACCGGCATAGTCGCGGGTCTGGTGGACTCCGTCGCCGGAGGTGGCGGTATTATCACTCTTCCGGTGCTGCTCAGCTGCGGATTGCCTGCTCAGGTGGCGCTAGGTACCAATAAGCTTCAGGCATCCTTTGGCAGTGTCTCGGCAGCGGGACATTACCTGCGCCATGGGCTGGTGAGCATCAAGGATTGCCGCCTCGGTATTCTCACCACCTTGCTGGGAGCAATCGCCGGAGCCGTGGCCGTGCAGAGCATCGCCCCGGAGCTCGTCGAGCAGGTGATCCCATGGCTGCTGGTCGCCATTCTTCTCTACACCGTGCTGCGGCCACAGGCGGGCGCCCACGATCACCCGCCGCGTTTGCATCCGTCGGTGTTCTTTACGCTATTTGGATTGGGCCTCGGTTTTTACGACGGTTTTCTCGGGCCGGGTGTCGGGTCGTTCTGGACGATCGCGCTGGTGACGGTGATGGGGATGAACTTCGCCCGGGCAACCGGGACGACCAAGGTGATGAATGCGACGAGCAACGTCATCTCACTCGCGCTGTTCGCCCTGGCGGGAAATATCGTCCTGAGCATTGGTCTGACCATGGGCGCGGGACAGATCATCGGCGCACGCATTGGCTCCGGGTTGGTGATGAAACGAGGCGCCCGGTTTGTACGGCCCATCTTTCTGGTGATGGTCACACTGACGTTGCTCCGTCTCCTGTACGTTCGCAGCGGGGAGCCACCGGAACCTCAAGGGGAGGTAAGCGCCAGCCGCCTGTCGTCCGAACCGGCTTCGGGTTCTCATCCGTCTTTTTCGGAGTAACATCGTACCCGCTTCGGGTAATTATTAGGGAACGCCCATGAACGAGACCGATTCCCCGCAGTCTCCGATCTTTCTCACCACACGCTGGTCGGTCGTGCTTACCGCCCGGGGCGGAGATTCGCCGGATGCGATGGCGGCGATGGAGGTGCTGTGCCGGAGCTACTGGTATCCGCTTTATGCGTATTTGAGGCGGCTCGGTCATGGACCGCATGATGCACAGGATCTGACCCAGGAGTTCTTTGCACGCCTGCTGACAAAAGAGTGGCTGCAGGCGGCAGACCGGGAGCGCGGCCGCTTCCGCACGTTTCTGTTGGTGGCGATGAAACGTTTCCTCGCCAAGGAATGGCATCGATCCGTGGCGCAGAAACGCGGCGGCGGCATGCTCCCGGCCCCTCTCGATCCGATGGATGCCGAGCAGCGTTATGCGGGGGAGCCAGCTCTTGGAGCCGATGAGATCTTTGAAAGGCGATGGGCCATGACACTGCTCGATCAGGCGCTCGACCGGCTCGCGTCGGAATTCGAGACCATGGGGAAGGCACGAGAGTTCGAGTTGTTGAAGGATTGGCTTACTGCCGGCCGCGGCGAGATTCCATACGCCGACCTGGCTGCACGACTCGGCACGAGTGAAGGGGCGGCACGGGTAGCGGTGCATCGGTTGCGGAAGCGCTTTCGCGAACTCTTCCGGGAATCAATCGCGCAAACGGTGGCGGAGCCGGAGGCCATCGACGACGAGATCCGCCATCTTTCCAAGGTGCTCGGAGGAGCGGCGTAACAACGGACGCATTTCCCGAAACTACCTCGGTGATGAATACTCCTGATCCGATGACTTGTCCGAGATGCGGCGCTCCCCTTCCCGCGGATGCTCCACGGGGACTCTGCCCTGGGTGCCTCGTGTCGATGAATCTCGCAGGCGAAACGGTGCTGACCGGAGAGGCCGCGTCACATTCCGCGCCGCCGCTGAGCCCAGAAGAACTCGCTCCTCACTTTCCCCAACTGGAGATCCTCGAATGCCTGGGTCGTGGGGGTATGGGTGTCGTTTACAAGGCGCGCCAGAAATCACTCGGCCGTCTCGTTGCGCTGAAACTCCTCGCCCCCGAACGGAAGGAAGATCCGCAATTCGCTGAGCGGTTCACACGTGAGGCGCAGGCGCTCGCACAGCTCGATCATCCGCACATTGTTACCGTTTACGACTTCGGGCAGACGAACGGGTTCTTTTACCTGCTGATGGAATATGTGGACGGCGTGAACCTTCGTCAGCTCCTGCAAGCGCGGAAGCTCACTCCAGAGGAAGCGCTCTCGATCGTGCCACCGCTCTGCGAGGCGCTGCAGTTTGCGCACGAGCGCGGCATCGTGCATCGGGATATCAAGCCGGAGAACCTGTTGCTCGCGAAGGACGGACAGGTGAAGATCGCGGATTTCGGTGTGGCGAAAATGCTCGGAGCCGAGCCGCACTCCAACTCCGACGAACAAGGCGCGGGCACCCCGGGCTACATGGCTCCGGAGCAGCATGAATCACCAAGCCGTGCGGACAGCCGGGCGGATATCTATTCGCTGGGGGTCGTCATTTACGAAATGCTCACGGGTGAGCTGCCTGCGAAGAAACTTCAACCACCATCCCGTAAAGTAACGATCGACGTGCGGCTCGATGAGGTGGTTCTGAAGGCTCTGGAGCAGGATCCCGGGCGTCGTTACCAGACTGCCGCAGAGTTACGAACGCAGGTGGAAACGGTGGCAGGCAAGGGCAACATCACCGGGCCCGCAGGCGATGCGGCGATTTCATTGCCCAAACGGCGCCTCGTCGCCGGAGCGCTGATAACGACATGGAGTTATGCTCTGTTCGCTTTCCTGATCGTGCTGTTCAGCGCCTTCACCCTCTCGAACTCGATCCTCCTGGCGGCGGTAATTGCATTTCTCGCTA
>CBINJX010000343.1:0-5956 GCA_966251085.1 uncultured Verrucomicrobiales bacterium | reverse complement strand
TTGTGACCCCTGTCTTTTCTTCTGGAGGTCGCTGATCATTGTGCATCGCGTAGTCATCCAACGCGACGACCCAAAATCAAGAGGGTTGGAAAAGCCAAAATCGTGGGTGGAAGCACATCAACCTGGTTGGCGACTACATTTTTGCGAAACATCACCGAGGTGTGCGCTTCCAATTTCCGACCAATCCGGACCCTTTCGTTTGTAATGCTACAATAGGGAGCGGGCGCTGGAAACCGGCTCAATAGGCAGGGAGGCAGTGCTCAGGTCACCCGTGCTCAAATGCCGTTTTCAAGATGACCAAGTGCCGGTTTGCGGGTTGCCAATTTCCCCTGTTTCGCGCAAAGGGTTCGGCCAAATCGGATCACGCCACCCGGCTTCTTCCATCTGCAAGAAACTGAGATGCGTCCCCTAATCTGAAAGTTTGAGCTTTGCCGGTTTCGTGATGTGAGCTTGGGAATTTATGTCGCCATAGCTCACGGCTGCAGAAACTCCACCCACATCACGTCCAGTACGCTTCCAGCGGGAGCGTCGAGCTACACCCGCACCTGCTGCGGGCGGGCGCTGTCGCTGAAGGGTGGCATGGGAAAGATGAAATCCTTCGGCTGCCGGCTGGAGGCAGGGCCAGGAGGAAGGTCCTGCTGGGCCAGTTCCTGTTCGCCCGCGAAGATGCGGACCTTGAGTGGGGTGCTGCCTTGCGGCCAGCCGCTGAGTTTAACCCGCGTGATGTCTTGCAGCCGGAGGCGGTCGAAGGCTATCCAGCCGCCGGGCTGGAGGCGCGCGACGAGTCCGCCCTGATCGAGGTTGTCCTGCGCGGTGGCGTTTTCGCTATGGTCGAAGAACGCGGCGCGCTGGCGTCGGGCGCGCAGCATCACTTCGGCAGAGCCGCGTAGCGGCGGGAGGCCGCCTGCGCCGTGATCCGTGGTGCTCGCTGTGAGCAGGATCACGGTGTTGTCCGCGCGACCCCAGCCGCCTCTGCTCTCAGGCACCGCGGCTTTGCCCTCGGCCGCGGAGGGCAACATGGTGATCTGGCGCTGCGCGAGCGAAAGCACCCAATCGACCATCAGCGCGGCCTCCGCGTCGGTGTGCTGGGGATGCGGCGGCATCGGCAGCGTGCCCCACACACCGACCCCGCCGCTGATGATCTTCGCCTGCAGCCTGGCCCTCGCGCCGGAATCCGTCGCGTATTTCGCCGCCACGGTAGCAAAGGCCGGCCCGGCGCTTTGGTCAGTCACGTTGTGACAGGCGAAACAAGTGGTGTGTTTCATCAGAGCCAAACCGGGATGCGCATCGGCCCTGACCGCGCGATCCCGTTTTTCCAATTGAAAGAGCAGGCGCTCCGGGGGCACCGCACCATCCTCGGCGTCCGTCGCGCTGATCGCCCAAGCGATTTCTCTCCCCTCTATGAATCCGCCGTCCAGCGGAGCGGAGAACTTCACCTCGGGCGCCTCATTGCCGGCCGCGATATTCATCACCGCTGTTGTCGCAGCACCGGTTGTATCGGTAACGGTGAGCGTCACCGGCCACAGTCCGGCGGTGGTGAAAGAGTGTGAGGCTTTCACTCCATCGGCTTTTTTTCCGTCACCGAAATCCCAGGTGAATTTGAGTGGACCACCATCGGGATCGCGCGAGGTTGATGCATCGAAGACCACGTCCAGCGGTAGCTTGCCGGCTGTGCGGTTCGCGTTCAGCGTCGGTTGCGGCGGGCGATTCCCGCGACGGTAAATCACGCGCGTGATCTGGCTTTCGGTATTGCCTGACCACCTGTCGCCTTCCTCGGCGATGTAGAGGGCCCCATCCGGCCCGATCTTGAAGTCGGCAGCCCGTTTAAACGTCAGCTTCTCCAGCACCCGCTCGGCCTTCACCAGTTTGCCCGCCTCATCAAAGCGGGCCGCCGCAACCCAGTTGCGCATCCATTCCCCGAAGATATACGCGCCTTCCCACTCATCCGGTAGCCGTAACTCCCCGGCGGTTGCCGGCCTCCGGTAAACCACGCCACCCGTGATGCTTCGCCCGCCGCTGCCGACAAATGGCCACTCCTTCGAGGCGACATTGCCGTAATAAAACACGGCCGGACGAGCAGGTGGCAATTCCTTCATCCCGGTGTTGGTCCGGCTGTCATTGATGATCTTTGCGGGATCGAAATAATTCCCGGCCGGCTTCAGCGTCTTCGGATCGAAGGGACGCCAAGGTAGGTTTGGGCCGGCGACAAATGGCCAGCCAAAGAAACCCGGTTCGCGGGTCAGATTCAGCTCGTCGAAGCCCTCCGGCCCGAGATCCAGTTCCGTGCGCACATTGCCGCCCACATCTCCCCAGATGACGAAGCCTGTCTTTGCATCGCAGGTGACGCGAAACGGATTCCGCACACCGGACGCGAACACCTCTGGTCGCCCCTGCGTCGCGTCCGTGAATAGATTGCCCGCGGGAATACCATAGGTGCCGTCCGGCCTTGGCGTGATGCGCAGAATCTTCCCGCGCAGGTCCTGGGAATTTCCCGCGGTGCCGCGTGCATCACGTCCAACGTCCTCCGCGTGAATCGCGGGCAAATCCTGCGGCGCCATATTGTCCCCGACGCTGATGATCAGATTGCCCTGTGCATCCCATGCCAGCCCTGCGCCGCAGTGCGACTGATCACGCCCTTTGCCCAGTGGAATGCTCAACACCTCACGCTCGTCCAAGAGCTTCTCACCCTGAAGGGTAAACCGTGCCAGCACCAACCTCGCCGCGCCCTGCGCGGGCACCCGGATCGTATAAAGGTGACCGCTCTTTTCAAAATCCGGCGCCAGTGCCAGTCCGAGCGCTCCGGCATCCCCACCGGTGGCGGCGGGGAAATTCCCGATCGTGAGCGTGCGTCGCGACGTTGGCTCCCACATTTTCACCGCGCCTTTCCGCTCGACGAAAAACACTCGCCCGTCTTTGGCGATGTCCAGTTGCAGCGGATCGCTCAACCCCGCGGCCAGCACTTCCTTTTCAAACCGGGAAGCATCCTGCGTAAAGATGTCGCGATCGGGATCCTGCGCGACCGCGCGCACGCTGAAACACAAAACGCTCGCAACGATAAGCAGATGACGGGTGGGTTTCACAAGATGAGCAGGACTAGCTAAGGGGCTGTCGCAGGCGCGTCTTTCGCGAGCTTGATCACTGCGTCGAAGGCAGGCTTTGGTTTTTTATCCGCGTCGAATAGGAGGGGCTTGACTTGTGCGCGCCAGGAGTTGCCGTCGTTCGGCCCCCAGAAGGTGACGAGTTTTACGACATCCCGGTGTTTGATGAACGCGCGGAAGATGCCTGTGTAAGCCTCGGTGAGGCGCTGGTTAGCTTCGTCCACAAGCCCTCCTTGGGTAGCTGCTGCATTGCCCACAATGTCAGCTCCAGTGTTGCGCTGACCGCCGGCGGCGCTGTTTACGTCCAGCTCCGTGACGTGGATTGGGAGACCCAGCGTAGCAAGCTCCGTCAAACACTGATCCATCTTCTCGAAGTTGATCGACACATTGAGGTGCGCCTGTGTCCCGATTGCCATGACAGGCACTTTTTTCTCCTGCAGCGATTTGATCAACTTGATGAGCTTTTCCCGTTTCGCGGGATTTTCCAAGCCGTAGTCGTTGTAACGGAGAATGGCGTCGGGATCTGCCTCATGGGCGTATTCAAAGGCTTTCTCGATAAAATCCGGACCGATGATGACGGACCACGGAGACTTCCGCAGGATCTCCGGTCCGTTATCTGCGATGGCCTCATTCACCACGTCCCAGACTTTGATTTTGCCTTTGTAACGTCCAACGACAGTATGGATGTGCTCCCGCATCCGCTCCAGCAGCTCCTCGCGTGAGGCGCGGGGGCCATCGAGATTGAAGCCCCGGCCTCTTCCAAAACCACCACCGACGCGGGCACCTCTGCCCGGCCCACGACCTGGAGTGCCATCGAACGATGGTGCCGGAGCCGTCTCCGCGGCAGGCTTCTCCTGCGGTGGTGTAGCAGGCACACCCGGAGGCAGATGGGTTCCTTCAAAAACCCAATTCGGTGTCTGGCTGTGCCACACCAACGTATGTCCCGCGAGTTCCATTCCGTTGACTGTGCCAAACTCGACAAAAGCGTCCGCTGCCGTGAAATCGTAGCCATCCTTTCCGGGTCTCGGATGAAGAGATGCCCACTTCATCTCGTTCTCGGCGACCACGTGATTAAACTGTGCTTTCACCAAGGCGATATCCGCAGCGACTTGCTCCGGACTGCGTCGAAAGCCACGCCCTGAAGTGATGGAGCGGTTGATCGCCGTGCCAACGTTGAAATAATCCTTGTAGGCATCCTTCAACGTAGCGGGTTTCTCGTCAGCCGATGCATCGAGTGCGGTAAAAGCGAACAAACCCGCCGTGAACAGAAAGAGACGACGTGAGAGGGTTGGTGAAGTCATTTGAAGTAAAGCTGCAAGGTTTCGGCGAGGTAGTGCCGGGCATTCATCCAGGTGTGTCCGCCTTCGGTGATAAGGCTGCTGTGCTTGATGTTTTTTCCCGTTAGGAACTCATCGAATTCCATGGCTTGCTTGTAAAGGAAATCACCTTTTCCCACACCGAGCCACAGGAGCTTCAGCTTTGAATTAGCCAATTCCGGATCTGCCGAAAGCGGCGCGAAGAATTTGTCGAAGACCTCGGGTGTGAGATAAGCGCTGTAAGATCCGATCGAGGCGAATTTATCGAGGTTGTTGAAGCCCGTGAACAGCGATTGTCCACCGCCGCGCGAAAATCCTGCAATTGCCCGCTTTTCGCGCTCAGGAATCACCCGGAAGTTCGTCTCCACAAAAGGAATGATGTCGGTCACCAATTCATCATTGAAGACCTTGTACATGTCCGCGGCTTGGAGGGATGTGGGAGGTGGCGTGCCCATCATCATGTTGCCGTATGGCATCACGATGATCATCGGCACGGCACGTTTTTCCGCGATGAGGTTATCGAGGATGAAGTTCGCTTTCCCGGCCTTGGTCCAGGTTTCCTCCGTGTCGGTAGTTCCGCTGATGAGGTAGAGGACAGGGAAGCGTTCCGAGCCAGCTCTGTAACCGGGTGGTGTATAGATCACAAGGGGCCGGGTGCGCTTGAGCGTCGTCGATGGGTAATAGCAGTAAGTCAGTTCCCCGTGCGGTACATCCTTCACTGCATGGATCGATGGCTCTTTTCCTGGAATATCCACCAGACTGCTTTTGAAGCGTTCGTTGGGAAAAATATCCGGGTTATTGGGATCGGCCACCGACACTCCATCCACGATGAAGTTGTAAGGGTACAGGTTCGGCTCCGCTGGCCCGAGGGTCACACTCCAGACACCATCGTCACCGGCGGTAAGTGGTTGGTTTCCCCTGGTAAATTGCGTGGTCACCTCGACCTTCCTGGCATTGGGCGCCTTCAATTTGAAAGTCACCGTGCCGTCAGCATTGACGATGGGAGATTGCACCGGAGGTGATGATGACCGTTGCGCCTGGACGTGAACGGCCAGGGACAAGAGCACGGATAGTGCAATGGCGATATGCTTTCGCACTTTCGTGGAAACAGAAGAGGGGATCGTAGATATGGGCATGGGGGGGCGCAGCGGTTCTCAGGAGAGATGGTTTGCGCGGTCAGATAAGAGGTAACGCCGGCAGGTACGCCAATCGTGCCCCTGGGAACTCAAGGCTCGCAACAGGGGCGGTTATCGATGGCAACTGTTGGCGAGGCGGTCGCGCAGTAGACAGGGGAATCCCTAAGACTTCGGAGCGGTTTTGAAGATCAGTTGGGAAAAGTTGAAGAAGGCCTTTTTCCAATGATTGAAGTCATGGCCGTGATCGTCCACGTGCCAGGTGTGTGGAACGTTCTTTTCCTTGAGGTAAGCGTGAACGCCTTGGCTGATCCGGATGAGACCGTCTTTGTTCCCGCACGAGAGGTAGAGAAGTTTCAGTTGTTGGATTGCCTTTTCTGGATCAGGCACCAGCTCGGCGGCGTTGCCG
>CBINJX010000342.1:0-5981 GCA_966251085.1 uncultured Verrucomicrobiales bacterium | reverse complement strand
TTCTCGATACCAGTCGATACTCATGAACCGCTGGGCTCTGATCTGACACTTCCATTATCTCCTCAGTTAGACCTCGGTACATAGCCGGGCCATTTAGTGCGCATGTTTGATACTGGATCGAACGTCGACGGGCGTTTTACCCTTCGGCATCATGAGTGATGAGCGGATCCCCTGCATTGCGGAAGGCTGCAAAAACACGATTCTGCCGGCCACCGCTAGGGCCAATAACGGCTATTGTATGCCATGCGTTCACGCTCGAAAAAGGGCTGAACGAGAGGCGTACATCCGGGAGAACCGGCGCGAAGTTGACCCGTACGAGGGGCTTACCGACCCTGTTGACATCATCCGGGTGATGCACATCCGGCGTCCAATGGATCCGCTGATTGTCTATCGTGCGGCGCCAAAGTCGGCGGAAGAGTTGTATGCAAAGCTGACCATGGAGGAGACAACACGACTTATGGAGTTGGCGGTCGAAGCGCTCCGCAATGGTGACGATGAGTTCGCGGAAGACGTTGCCAAATCGCTTGCGACGCTGACGGATTATCCCCTCGACGAGATGCTGCAGGTATGGGGCGAGAAGGAGAATTTCTATCCGCCCATCATCTTCCGCGGAGCCGGACCGGCGATCAGAGATTCCATTTTGGCGCACTTGGAAGCCGGAGAACCAAACCAAAATCACGCCCTTTTAGCCCTCGTTTGGGTCGGTGACACCCAAGATCGCAGAGGTGATTCAGCAGTGGGAGGACCACCCGCCGCAATGGACGGAGGGACTCTTTGTGGGCCCCGCGGCGTATGCTCACGCTGCCGTATGGGAGCCCTCGAATGGTAAACGACGGGACCTTATATTCACCGATTGCCGGGCAGTTGCGCCCGCCGAACCGGAACAGTCCCCCACCCCATCCGTTCACCTGATGAGGGAAACTTCGCAACAGTGTCCATGGTGCAAACACCCGATGACTCACCTCATCGAGATCGATCTCCGGGACGAGCGGTTTGCCTTCCTCGGATTCTCGGGGCCGGCATTACCAATCCTGACCTGCGAGGTTTGCACCTGCTATGCGCCATTCCTCTACGCGCACATTTCACCCGGAGGAGTAGCTCGATGGGCTCCCGAGAACACTTCTCCGGAGTGGATGCCCGAACCGGTCGAGGACTGGGAACCGAGCCCTTGGCGGAATGTACCTGTGACCGTCACGCCTAGGCGCGCCATCCATGCCGCCGATTGGACAATGCCGGTGAAGACCACGCAGATCGGCGGACACCCGTCATGGGTCCAGGATTCCGAATATCCAAGTTGCCCGCGCTGCTCGCGGACGATGATGTTCATCGGGCAGGTAGACCAAGCTCAGTTTCCCATGTACGAGGGAATCTACTACGCGTTCCTCTGCGCACCGTGCCGGATTTCGGCGACCAGTTACCAGCAGACGTGAGACTCACATTCGACAAGCTCGAACGTTTCCAGATGACCTCGCTT
The DNA here is from genome assembly GCA_966251085.1 of uncultured Verrucomicrobiales bacterium. Lineage (GTDB taxonomy): Bacteria > Verrucomicrobiota > Verrucomicrobiia > Chthoniobacterales > Chthoniobacteraceae > CBINJX01. The sequence goes on along the minus strand of CBINJX010000342.1, from coordinate 4,507 downwards.
TCCGAATTGATCCGCATGTCGCTCTCCGAGTTTGCACATTTTCTCCGCGGAAGTCAGTGGCGTGGACGCGAACGAGAGGCGGTGAGCCTTTACGCTTGCAGCTATCTCCAACATCATCTCGACGACCCTCGGCGCATTTGCATCGAGGGAGCTGTCCCAGGACTTCAGGGGCTCAATGCCAAACGGCAGGTGTGCAAAGACCTCGTCATCTGGCCGGCCGCGGCCATGACAACGTGGGACAGCGACTGGAACCCGGCCCATGTTCCTGCTGCCGTGCTTGAGTGGAAGTTGTTCCGCAAGGCATCTGTCCCACCAAACTTTTCGGCTCATGATGGTGGCTGGCTTCGCGAATTCTCGCGGCAGAATCCGGAGCAGAAGGCTACAGCGTTACCCTCGATCTACTACAGCGAGGGTCCGTGCTACACTGCCAACGCTACGTTGGCGGAGAGAAAAAGTCGGATTGGCTTAGGCGGTAGTCGCGATTTGGAGCGCCCCTGACGGTTTTCAGGGGACGGCACACACACCGCATCGGTGCCAACTTGCACTGCGGGCGAGGTGAAATCTTCGCTCAAGCATCCGCGCCCCACGCTCCTATTGGCAACGCTTTCAGCTCATCTCCCCGATCGCTAACCTCGTGATAATCCTCTGACGAGGCATCGGTACGGCTGTGGTTTTGAAGGAAGGATCCCCCTGCTTCTGCTCGTTCAAACCGGACCTGGCATTCCGGATTCGACACCGCTTGGGACACTTACGGATGCGGTTTTGCCTCTCGAAAGTCTCTCGCGCTTCACGAACGCGCTGCATCGGGGAGGCGTTACGCCGCGCAATCCGTGGTAGTTTTTCTTCATCCCAGAGGGTGCTTACACCTGAGAACAACAGGTCAACTTGGACCGAGACACCTTCCGAAACGCACGCGTTGGATGTGATAAACTACTCTCTCGCACGTGCCTGAGACCGGTTCCGACCGATCAGATCCGCCCCTGTTACTTCCTCCAAACGACATGAAAACCGCTACGTTACCTGCTCCCGCCGAGCACTAATCCGCGAAGGAGAACGACAATCTCCAGCCGGAAAGTCGGTAGTCCTCGCGCATTCCGCCACGGCTTCTGGTGACTTTCTGTTCGCTGCCAAGTCGTGGTCACGCTCGATCGGCAGGTCCCGCACAGCGCGAACGTGCCATAAGAAAACGGGACGCACTCGCTCGAATTGCGCCGCTGTCTCCCTCGAAAGTCGCGCGCAAAGTTCGCATTCGGAACGCGCATCACCCTCACCGAGCGTGTCCGATTGCCACAGCTATGGATCATTTTGCACCGAGAAATCGTCTCCTCTTGGCAGGCCCTGCATCCGCCATCGGAGAAAGAACGAGCCGCGCAACTGACCGCGATCACTGTTTCCGGATCGAAAAACTTCGACGCGTCATTGCTCCTAAAGCGACCGCATACACGCCACGTCCTGCCACGTTTCAGCGCGAAGATCGCCTCCTGTTATGGGCCGACGCACCGAAGGAAGCCTCAGGAGCACGCTTCATATTCGGTACGTGTGAAATTCCTTCATTTACTCTGGAAAACAGCCCCATGAACATCTCCTTTTCGTCAGAATCCGTAATTTCCTCGCAGGAATAAGGCCATCTACAGAGGTAACTGCATGTCATTCTTTCGGTATTTCTTCGTCTTCGCGGTGTAAATGCTGCTTCCGGTCTACCTCGTGGAACGCAATATCAAAGAGAAGGTAGCCTATCGGCTTCCCGCCCGCACATCGGCCTTCCGAAAGGTGATCGAGCTTCTCTCGCCCGATGCGACCTCACAGCTTCTGGAGCCAGCATTTACTGAGCTACTCAACAACTCGAAGGACGACCTCACGAGGCCTAATCTCGAATTTGGGGAGAACCCCTTCCACCCAATTGTTGAAATGCTCTCAAGCAGCGAGTGGCTATCACGGCTTGAGGCAGACTCGACTCTTTCCAGAACCGCCGCCAAAATACTCGCCCACTTCAGGAGGCGACTCGACGCGGACTGCGATACGCCCCGTGCCTTGCAGCGGCAATCATTGGTAGCGCGTCGGCTGATCGTTATCAACGCCGCGAGAGCAGGGTGTCTGGATCAGAGTGAAGTTCGCAAGTTCGTTACTGTTCACAACGCGGAGGGATTTGAGCAACTCCACTTGCCTCGCAGTCGCACTCACAGCCCACCTCCGCCCGGAGCGACACCGACAACCTTAAGGTGGCCACAGATGGATCAGGCGACCGAAGATTTCCTCGCTGATATCCTCTGGTACTGGTCAGAGGCGCCGTGGCCTCGGGGTGAGAAGCGAGTTCCCTCCGATCGGGCCGTTCAACTGGAAGCCGAGCTGTACAAGGCACGTGGATTAAAACAGGCTGTCGAGTTCCTGCCTGATCACGGGATATACAGGCTGACCGGCGAGGATCCCGAGGAATTGGAAACGGACCCGGAGGACCACACCGGAAAAGACAACGAAGGACGGGCATATGGCCGAACAGCCGCGCGTCACAGCGAACTGGCAGCCGTAAATACAATGCTGTCGATGCACTCCGCGAGTCTCGCCCTCGCCGCGGCCGTACTTAAACGTACCACGTTGAAACACCAAAATGTGCCAGAAGGTTTTTCAGAGCAAAAGGTGTGGCGTCTAATGGCGGTGGCGCTGATCGCAATCCTGCATGGGATTGAATTGGAACGTGTACTCCGGCTGGGGTTGGCGGAAGGCGTAAGTGATCTCGGCTGGCTAACAGACGACGATCTGATCCTTGAACACGGAAATCCATTTTCTGTGGAACTCCAAGGCATCATTGAGCCCAAGTCATTCCGTTTCCCGATTGCACACGAGATCCGCGATTTCCTGACGCGCTTACGAAGCGCAATACCGGATGCGGAACTTGTCGTTGATTGGTTTGAGGACAATGCACAGCACGAAATTGTCTCGCAACTCCCGGTCCTCCTGCGTCTTAGCGCCCGTACAACCGCCCACCAAGTCAAGGGCCTCCACCGGGTTTTCGCGTATGCGGCGGGTTTGATGTGCAACCCCTTCGTCTCGCTCCCAACGATTGGACTTCTCACATCCAAGGCTCAAGGATTTACCCGCTCGGCTCATTCCTATATCGCGATCGACTGCCATCCATTGATGCTGTCCATGGCCACGGTTCAGCATGAACTCCGGTGCCTAGCCCACATTCCTGACCGTCCTCTGAAAAAATTATACAAAGGCTCCTTTGGTGCCCATGTCAGGAGTTGGAGATCATTGTGCTGGGAAACAGGGCGTTACGCACGCAAGATCCAAAATATCAGCCAAGCGAGCCTGCTTACCCGCTCACTTGCGGGTCTTCTCGGCGCCAGACCACGGCTACGCCACCTACACCCAGGCTCACTCTTGGAAAGTCATGGCGTCCCCTGCCTTGTGTTCGCGGACAAACGTGTCACGGGCGTGAACCGCCTCCGTATGGTCCCCTGCCCTTCCGGATACCAGCGCCTGACAGAAAGCTGGGGTGACATTCCGGAAAAAGAGGTCGAACTTCCGTATCGGAAGAACGAGTCCTACGTTCCTGCCAGTCAACTGGAGGAGCGGGAATGGCAACGCATCACAACAGGCATTCCGCCGCAACTGCTGGATAATTCGACTCGCAAGGCTTTCATTTCATGGGTGGAGGAAACAGAGGGCGAGGTTGTGCGCAACTTTCTCTCCGGACATGGGGCTACCGTATTACTTCCGGGAAGCGGCTTCACTCTGCATTCCCCGCGCTGGCTTATACAAAAGCTCCAGCCGTTCATCGAGAAAGGCGCCAAAGACTCAGGTCTCCAACGGGCTGCGGGCGTGCTAAGCCGCTGGTTGTCCTCGCGTTTGGTGAAAAGGCGGAATGGTCGAAACGGGGGCCGCGGCCGGGCCGACCTATACGCGACCGACGCCATCAACGATAGCAGTGGCCCCTCCGTCCCCTTGGCTGCTCTTTCAACGAGGGCCGAAGAGGAAATTGTTGAACGCAGACGAATCGACTCAGACTCGGTGCAGTTCACGAAGCCAGTCCTTTCCGTCAACCGCCCCTCCCCTCTGGACCGTGCTCTATCCGAAGCTGCACTCCGCCCCTTCGAGATATACCGCCAAAAGCAGTGGCCCGCTGGCTTCATTCTCTGCCTTGCTCGCCGCCTTTCGATTCCGTTGACCAACCTGCTGCGGCACCAACAGTTTTACACAATCGATAGCTTCTTTCGTGTAAAAATCGAATCTTCAGCCGGCTCCGAATCTGTGGACGACGTCTACTTTCGCGTCATCATCGAGCAGTCTGAAGCGGGACACCTTGGATTCTTTCCAATTCGAGTCTGCGATTTCGAGTCAGTCGCCCGCGAGCCCCTAGCAGAGTGGCTCGCGAGAGCGCAAAACACCGGAAATCGAAAGGCACTCTTTGGACCCGATAAAATTCAGGTCGTGGATGTCGGCAGAGTTCTCGCGCAGGAAATTGCCCGTCAGCGACCCGCCCGCACTCCGCGCCCCCACGATGCTT
>CBINJX010000341.1:0-6014 GCA_966251085.1 uncultured Verrucomicrobiales bacterium | reverse complement strand
CGACGACGCTGATGGCGCTATACGCCATAGTGATGGTCAGCGGGTTCTGGGGCCTGGCGATGCAGCAGTTCCTGCCTCGGCTGATGACACAGAGTCTCTCACGAGAGGTGGTCTTCGAGCAGATCCCGCACATCCGCGGTATGCTGGTCTCTGCTGCCGAGAAGTTGCGCGAAGAGATGCAGGTTGCAGCAAAGGCGGCGACGGAGGTGAAAGCTGCTCCCGCTCCCGCTCCCACTCCCACTGCTGGAAACGGGGAGTCAACAGCAGTCGCTGCCACCGCACCCGCCGTGGATCTCGAGAAGGCCGATCAGAGCATTCCGATCATTCGCGAATTTCTCGACGAGGAGTGCCTCCCGTATCTCCGGGCAGGGCGCGGAGATCGTCATCGCCTTGGCGATGAAAAGGCGAGCGAGGATGTCTTCCGTCTGCTGAAACTAAATGTCTCCGACAAGTACCACGGGCAGATCGATGAGATGCACAACTGGTGTGAGGAACGCCGCCTGATGGATCTCCAGACCAAGCTGCATCACTGGCTGCACGGTTGGTTGCTGATCCATGTCCCGCTCAGTTTCGCCCTTCTCATCCTCACGATCTGGCATGCCTGGATCGCGTTCACGTTTCTGAATTAACCGGCCCCGCAGCCTAGCAAACCCAATCTCCACCCATGCGGCGCACCTCCAAACAGATTGCGGAGAAGTATAAGGGAAACCTCGATTACTTCAGAAAGCCACATTACCTGCGGCGTCTGCGCGGCTGGGCGTTTGCTATCGTGGTGATTGGTAGCATCGGTGTCGCGCTCGGCTTCCATTATTTCGGCGGCAAACCGCAGTTCTATAACACCGGACCGCTCTCTGCGAACCACGCGCAATTCGAGAACCGCTGCGAGGTCTGCCATGTCGATGCGCAGCCGGATCTCATGAAAGTGACGAAGCTGGACCGCGCGGTGGAGCAGGTTCGGCAGGCAAACGTCGAGACATTGAAAGCGTTGCCTTCGAGGACGGGGGAACTCGCGCAGTGGATTCAGGTGAGTGCAACTGAAACGGCAGGAAAGAGCAGCGGACTCCTCAGCAAACTGACTGAGCAGTACACCGCGAACGCGGAGCTTTCCCGGATGGATCGTGCCTGTCTCCAGTGTCATGACGCGTACACATTACATCAGCCGCAGTCGGCAGCGCTGAATCTGCGCCAGGTGGTAAAGGAGATCCCGGTGGTGCACGCTGCAGGTTGTGCGGTCTGCCATCGCGAACACGCGGGGCCACACAAGATGAAGATGCCGGGAGGGGAAAGCTGTGAGTCCTGCCACAACCAGCCGCAGCAGCTCGCAAAGACTCTGGATCTCCTGAAGGTGAACGGCCCACTGGCATCGAAGGATGCGGAGATCCGAGACTTCGGAGACGGCGTGCGCCGGTTCATCCCGCCTCGTGAAGTGCCGCATCAGCCGGTGGCCTTCAAGAGTTTCGAAAAGGGGCATCCGCCCTTTGGCTACGAGAAGCCGGGACTGCGGGATCCGGCTGCGATCAAATACAATCACTGGCGGCATGAGCAGGCGGATATCCCGATGCTGAATGGCAAACGCCTCGACTGCGTGGATTGCCATCAACCGGGGGCAAATGGGCTGTTCTTTCAGCCGATCAGTTATCAGAAACATTGCGCGGATTGCCATTCGCTCCACTTCGATCCCGATGTGCCGGACCTCGCGATTCCGCATCGTGATCCGGAGAAGGTGCGTGCTTTCCTTCGGAGCCTGACCACGCAGTATGTGGATCATGCGATGACAGAGCTCGGCATGTCCAATCGCGAGCAGTTGCAGGTCTATGTAAAAGGCCAGTTTGAGAAGCTGCGCGCCCGGGGAATCACCACGGCGGAGGAGCTGGAACGCCGCGTCTTTTACACGGGAGATCCACCGGAGACACCGGACCGGATCATGACCAAAAGCAACAAGGGGCAGTTCTTTGCAGGCTGCGCCAAGTGCCACGAGATCACGCCGCCGACAATCACCGGTGCGCCTGTGGTGACGCCGACCAATATGGCGAATCGCTGGCTGACACGCGGTCCTTTTACTCACGCCGAGCACACGCACGTCGCATGCACCGACTGCCACGGTGTGGCGAAGGAGAGCAGACTGACTTCCGATATCCTGATGCCGACGAAGCAGTCGTGCACTGAGTGTCACCGGCCGCTGGACGGCGACAAGGTGAAGCCCCTGAAGACGGCGTCGCCAGAGGAGATCGTTGTCAAACAACGCACGGAAGGCGGAATCGCCGCGGACTGCCAGTCGTGTCACAAGTTCCATGCACCCAGTGAATCAAATGCCGTGCTGGTGAAGGCGAAGCCTTGAGCCTCCCCGGTTTTACTGACTGATGCCATTTGTTAGCTCCACCCCAATGAAGTTCCGAATCGCACTCGGAATCCTCGTGTGCTTCGCCTTTCAGGCGCTCTATGCCGATCCGCCACGGCTGACGCGTGCAGAGGTCGAACAGGTCCTCGCACAAGCCGCGACGCATGCTTCCCGTGTGAATCCGAAAGCGATCATCGCGGTCACCGATCGCGAGGGATTTGTCCTCGGTGTATGGGATGTGGCGGGGCGGTTGCCGGACACATTGCCGCCGCTCAGGTTCAAGGGGAACTCGTTGAAAGTGTACGGCGAGATTGCGTCGGCTATTTCACGCGCCGGCACCGCGGCTTTCCTCAGCAGCAATCAGAATGCGTTCACTTCACGCACGGCCGGGTACATCATCCAGCAGCATTTCCCGGTGGGCGTTCGCAACACGCCACCCGGACCGCTCGTCGGTGTCGGTTTCTCGAACCTCTTTTATACCGATATCAATCGGTTCAAGCAGATCCCTCCCAACTTCGATCCGACAATCCTTCTGCCGCCGACATTTTCCCCCGGTGTGCGTGGGAATCCGGTGCCGTTTACCTCGCTGAACGACTCGCCTGGTGGAGTGCCTCTTTACAAAGGCGGCAAGCTCGTTGGTGGTGTCGGTGTCACGGGGGACGGCAGCCCGACGAACCTTGCACCTGCTGCAGCAATCTTTGCGCGTCAGGTACAGCGCGATGCCACACCGGGATTCAAGGCAGGGCGCGATGTGGATGAGGAGGTTGCACTGGCGGGACAGACCAACTTTCGTCCGAACGAGGAGATTCTCGCCACCAACGTTTTCATCAACGGCATCCGGATTCCTTACGTGCACCCGCATCATGAGGACATCCAGGATGTCTCGGATGTGCAGGATCTGAAGAAGTTCGGGAAACCTGTGGCTGGTTATGAGATCCAAGGTTCGCCGGAGCCGTTTCCGTACGAAGTGAAGAAGTTCGGCGGATTGGAGGGCGAGATTCGGAATGTCATTCGCGACGACCCGATGCCAGGTAAGATTAAAGGAGTTTCGCGACTGACGAAGGAAGAGGTGGAGGCGATCATCGACGAGGCTGCGGAGCGTTGTGCGATCACGCGTGCGGGTATTCGCCGTCCCTTGGGCGCGACCGCGAATGTCTGGATCACGGTGGTGAACAACCCGAACAAAAACGGGGTGCCGCCTGCGGTGCTTGGTACGTTCCGCGTGGCCGATGCTACGATGTTCTCCTGGGATGTCGCTGTGCAGAAAGCACGCACTGCAGTGTTCTTCTCCAACCGGCAGCTGGCCATGTCCACACGGACAGTGGGATTCCTTTCACAACGGTATTTTCCGCCCGGATTGGACGGACGTCCGCACGGGCCGCTTTTCGGTTTTCAGGAAGCGGTGAGCCTGCGCTTGCGCCCGAAGAATCCGCTGAAACCACCAAATCCTAACCTTCCCAACGGTATGACCATCTTCCCTGGCGGCTTCCCGCTTTACCGCGACGGACGTCTGATTGGCGCGATCGGGGTGTCTGGAGACGGCGTGGATCAGGACGACATCATCGGCGCCAGCGGAACGCGGGACTTCCTGCCTGCCTACAAGATCCGAGCAGACCAATACACCTATCGAGGGGCGCGGCTGCCCTTCGCCAAGTTCCCCCGGGATCCTGTGAAGTAAGATGAACCCGAGGCAGCCCACCCCACCATTGAGATCACCACGGCTGATCGCCGCCTGCATGGCTGTGCTGGTCGCAACCGTGGCGACGCACGCAGCCGAGCGTCGTCAGCCGCGGTTTAAGAATGGCCGGACGGTTCTCCGCCCGTTCCGTCCCGTTGAGGAGAACCCGACTCGAAGTGCGCCACAACGCATTCCCCCGAAAGCACCGTCACAATTCAATCCCGATCCGGGCCAGTGGGATGCTCCGGCAACTGTAGAGCCGGTCCCGACGCCGCCTCCAACTGTTCCCGGCACAGCGGCAACCGTTACCGCTCCTCCGGCCGCGCCCGAACCGGTGCCGCTTTCGCCTGATTTTTACGTGCTCTTTCCGCCGGAAACGCCGGAGGAAGAGGTGGTGGCGTTCACCGAGTTCACCGATCAGCCGCTCTTCGGCAATGAGCCGATTCCGGAGGAGCTTGAGCTGCCTCGGAGGGGCGTGCATGGGCAGCTTCCAATCGATAAAACCTGGCACTATCGCAAGTACCCGTTAGGCCGTGAGGGACTTGGGTTTCCGCCGAATCACAAGGCAGTGCCGAACCGCTGGTTTCTCAACTTTCCGGGATGGCGGCGCTATCAAGATCCAAGCATCGAGACGCCGTACCTGTACGACACGGCCCTGCTCTGGCATCCCTACCGCCAGAGCACGCTCAAGGGCGACGTGCCGATCGTGGGGCAGGACATTTTCCTGAATCTCACGGCGAAGAATTTCACGCTCACCGAATTCCGCAAACTCCCGGTCCCGAGCGGCGTCAGTGCGGCGCAGCCAAACAGCTCCGAGTTTTTCGGACGCGGACAGCAGTTCTTCATCAGCAACGATAGTTCGTTCACTGCCGAGTTGTTCAAGGGCCAGACTGCGTTCCAGCCGGTTCACTGGGCGATTCGGGTGACGGGCGTCTATAACAACAATTGGATCTGGGTGAAGGAGAACGGTCTGCTCGATCCGGACCCGCGCGGGCCGGATTTTCCGGAGGAAAAAGGAGCCCCGAATACCGGGAAGATCCAGGCGATTCCGCCCGATGGAAATAATGTGAATCCCAGGCCCGGAGTACCCAAGCCGTTCACGAAGGTCATCAACCCGGGCGACGCATTCAATTATCTCGCGCCGCAGTTGAAACCGGTCGGTGACGCGGACGCATTGAAGGAGGTCGATCCCGAGACAAATGAGGCGGACAAGGGAAAGAAGCCGAAGAAGGAGCGTGATCGCGACTTCGACCGCTCACGCTACACCCGCCGGCACAAGGATCACTTTGCGCTGCAGGAGGCCTTTGCCGAAATCCATCTCTCCGATCTCACGGACAACTACGACTTCATCTCTTCGCGCACCGGCATCCAGCCATTCATTTCCGATTTCCGCGGTTTCATCTTTGCCGACACAAACCTCGGGTTCCGTCTCTTCGGCAATCTCGATAACAACCGGCTCCAGTACAACCTCGCGTTTTTCAATATGCGCGAGAAGGACACCTACTCGGATCTTAATACCTTCGACTCGCGGCATCAGAAGGTGCTGATCGCCAACGTGTACCGCCAGGATTTCATCTGGAAGGGATACACCACCCAGCTTTCGTATCACGCCAACTTCGACGACGGCGGAACGCACTACGACAAGAACGGTTTTCTCACGCGTCCGGCGCTACTCGGTACAGTGCAGGATTTCGACGACTTCTTCGGATCTGACGGCTCAGTGCGCGGGAAGAGCGTTAATGCGCACTACTTCGGCTGGGCCGGTGATGGTCACATCGGGCGACTGAACATCACCCACGCATTTTATCAGGTCTTTGGTGAAGACGAGTTCAACGGACTCGCCGGCCGGCGCGTGGATATTAATGCGCAGATGGCGGCGCTCGAGTTGAGCTACGATCGTGACTGGATTCGCTTCAAACTCTCGGGCTTCTACGCGAGCGGCGATTCCGACCCGACAGACCGCGTTGCGCGGGGCTTCGATACGATCCTCGACAACCC
>CBINJX010000340.1:0-6016 GCA_966251085.1 uncultured Verrucomicrobiales bacterium | reverse complement strand
CACGATTGGCAATTCATCGGAGCCATGAAAGGAGGCATCCGTTCCAAAGATCTGATGCCCGGAGACAAGCCCCACGTGCTGTTCTCCGAGCGTCACATATTCGCGCCCCTCGATCGTTTCGACTTTCTCCTTCGGCACCTTCATCACGTTTGTGATGCGAGCGAGCGGAAATGCATACGGCTCGCCACCAATCTCCACGAGCAGAGTGCGGACTACGGAAAGGGTAAGCGGCAAACGCAACTCGACGCTCATTCCCTGTCCGACTCGCGAAGACACCCTCACACTTCCTCCGATTTCTCTCGTCGTAACCTGGACCACATCCAACCCGACTCCGCGCCCGGAGATGTCTGTGACATGCCCCTTCATGCTGAATCCGGGCAGGAACAAAAAATCGAGCAACTCCGCCTCACTCAGTCTAACGGCCACCTCCTCCTCGGCCAATTTCCTTTGAATCACTGCCTGCCGTATCCTCTCCGGATCAAGGCCGCGACCGTCATCGGTGACAGTGATGAAGAGCAGGCCCGAACTATGACGAGCTTCCAGCCGGATCGTTCCCTCCTCCGGCTTCCCGCTCTTCTTGCGCTCCTCTGGAGACTCGATGCCGTGGTCGATCGCGTTGCGCAACAGGTGCCCGAGAGGTGCTTCCAGGCGCTCCAGAATATCGCGATCCACCGGCGTTGACTCGCCGGCGATCTCCAAGCTGAGCCGTTTACCTAAGGTATGCGCAACGTCGCGCACCATTCGAGGAAAGCCGCGGACACCATCAGCAAACGGACGCATGCGGCAATCAAGCACCTCCTGATGGAGACGCTTTGAGAGGCCAGCGAATCGAGCGCCGAACTGCGCGAATTCTTCGAGTTTGCGCGCCAGTGACTCATGGGTCCGGGACGCACTGCTCCGCACTTCGTCCAGGCGGGCTTGCAACTGTTCGTTTGCACCGGTGCCAATGAGAGATTCACCAAGAAGGTTCAGCGACGCATTCAGTCCATTTTGCATCCGTCGGAAATGGAGCAATTCGTTCGCAAATTGGTCCATCCAATTAGAGGCCACCACCATCTCGGCCGAAAATCCCAGGAGACGGCTGAATGTCTCGGGCGCAATCCGCAAGGCGCGATTCGAGAGCTCAGCCGATTTATCCGGAGCGGGAGGCAGCGGAGGCAGCTCACTCGGCTCCGATACTGCAGGGGTAGATGCCGCGTTTGAAACAGCATCGTCCCTGCGGGCATCTACAACGTCGGGCACTGGCTCCCCGCCAGGAACCGGCTTCGACAGTGCACTGACAATTTCCTGAATCTCCGCCCGATGCCGTGCCTGCCATCCCTCGATTTCCGCCTCTGAACTTTGGGCACTGCGAGTCAGCAAATCGACTGCTCGCAGCAATAAGTCGATGTGCCTTTTCCTCAGGACCAACTTCCCGTGCTGTGCTGCGATGAAACAATCTTCCATCGCATGAGCCAGGCGTATCGCAGATTCGCGATTTACAATACGCGCAGCCCCCTTGAGGGAATGGGCGCCCCGCATCAATGCCTCGATGCGATGAGTCGCGGACGGATCCCGCTCCAGCTCCAGCAAACCATCGATAATGACTACCGCCTGGCTCTCCACCTCGATCCGGAAGAGTTCCTCCAGGGAGAGATGACTGAAATCATCGAAGTCATCAGTGCTCATGAAAGCTCTCCTTCCAGAGCACGAAACAACGAGTCTTCATCGAGACATCCGACCAGATTCTCTCTCCACGGAAGAATACCAGTCAGATGGTTCGCTGTCTGTGACAGCGTAGCGGGCAGTGCCCGGATCTCCCTTGTGTAATACCGGTGGAGCCCATGAACTTCGCTGACCGGAAACGCCACGCGATTCTTGTCTCTTGCGAGGACGATCATTCTCCCTGACTCGATGCCTGTTTTCTCGTGATCGCCGCTTGTTTCCTCCAGCCCCAGCAGTTTCTCGAGTGAGAAGCAAAGCAGGAGTTCACCTCGTACACTTGTGAGCCCGGCAAGCGCTCCGTCCCGACGGTGAGGAATCCCATGAATGCGGCGCCGCTCACCGATCTCATCCAGCAGATGCGCCGGAAGGCCCAGCCATTCTGTCCCTACCCGGAAGATAAGAATGGTGCGGATCTCGCCTTCCGCTTTGCCGGTCTCGGATGCAACCCGCTCTGTACATTCCTCGATATATGCCAACGGCGCTTCACGATCGAGCAGACGGCTCATACCTGCCTGACTTGTCCGGACCTGCGGTTTATCACTGCTCATCGTTTTGCGGTATTCTCAACTCGCCGTGCACGCTCCCTCAGGCGTTGCGCGGAGCCGAAATCCCCTTCCGTTTCTGCCAGAAGGGCAAGATGCATCAGCGCATCAACATGCCCAGAGTCGAGATAAATCGTTTTCCGGTAATATCCGGCAGCCTGCTCTCGATTGCCCTGCGCGTCATGTACCAGCCCTAGAAGATAGTAGACCGCAGCGGACGGTCCATTTGCCTGCAGATCCTTCTCACAGATCTCCGCGGCTTCGGTTAGGTGACCGGCATCTGCAAGACCAGCTGCGGTTTGCAAATCATTGCGGGATTCCGCCTTCGTTTGAGGTTCCGCCGCGGAGGCATCTGTGTAGCAATCCCGTAGTTTCGGATTTCCCGTCGACCGAGGCTTTCCCGGCGCTGGAAATGCACGGAATGAGGGTCGACTGACGGCGGCGGAAGACGCCGGGCGAGATTGCATTCCCTTCTGGAAGCCCGCGGTTCGCCGACTCCCACTCGCGTGGAAACCATAGGCAGTGACCATAAATGCCTCGGCATGCCCGACAAATAGATACCCCTCCGAAGCCAATAACCGTCCGAGCACATTCATCGCCTGCTCACGTGCCGCCTGTTCGAGATAGATCAATGCATTGCGGCAGAAGATGAAGTGGTAAGAGGCCGGGCGTAAATGCAGCCCCGCACCCAGTAGATTTCCCCTGTGAAAACGAACGGGCCTGCGAACACTCGCCTCCAGGTGGTAGCCATCCTTGGTTGAGCGGAAATAACGCTCTCGGAAACTCAGATCCTGGCTGCGGAACGAGTGAGAGCCATAAATCGCCCGCTCCCCCACCTTCAGTGCGCGCTCGCTGATATCCACTCCGTCCACCCTGAAACGCTCCGGAGGGAATCCTGCATCGATCAACGCCATCGCGATTGAATATGGCTCCTCACCGGTCGAACACGGAAGACTCAGTAATCGCAGGATGCCGGCCCGATTTTTTGGCAGCCACTCCTGCATGACTAACTGACACAAAGCAGTGAAGGTCTCCCTTTCACGAAAGAACCATGTCTCCGGAACAACGGCTTCCTCGATAAGCTCTTTCAGTTCCTCGCCGGACGTACTGACCAGATCCCAATATGCGCTGATATCGTTCGTCCCGACTTGCTCCATCCGCCTCCGAATGGAATGCAGGAGGGCGGATTGGCCAATGGCAGCCGGCTCCAACCCGATTGTCTGTCTCAATAGATCTTCGATCTTCAGTGTAGACATCGATCAGCTGACTTCAGCGGACTCCCGAAAGAGCTGGTGACGAACATCGTCAGAGAGAAGGCGATCGACTTTCACCCATTGAACAATCTTCTCGTTCACACGCGTCACAGGGCCCAGATAAGGCGCTTCGTCAGCGGATACTCCGGGTTCGGCGAACTCGGCTTCCGAACGTCTCAAAAGTTCGGTCGCATTCTCCACGAGCAAACCGAGGAGACGTGAATTCCCCTCGTCGGGATAGCGAACCAGGATGATCCGTGTGCTCATCCTCGGCCGGGCCGCCACGCCGAGCGCCATCTCTACGAGGTCGATCACCGGGACAGGCTGCCCGTGATAACTGAACAGCCCCGCCACTCCTTTCGCGGCGCATGGAATTGCTTTGAGCAAAAGCCGGGGTAACACCTCCACGACCTGCGCCGTATCAAGGGCGTAATAATCCGTACCAATCTGAAACGTGATGAAAAGCACGCCTTTCGGGAGAACAGGTTTACAGATTTAGCTCTTCACCTGAAATCGGGATACTCCGTTCTGAAGGCCGTGAGTGGCATCATTCAGCTGACCTATGACCTCGTTAGACTGACGCAGCGATTCAGCGGTCTGGCGGGCAGCCTCGCCGAGCTGCATGAGTGCTTCGCTGATCTGCTGGGCTCCCTGCGACTGCGACTGCATTCCCTCGTTCACCGTTTCGATGTTTGGTGCCAGGGTCTGCACCCGCTCGATGATCTGTGTGAGCTGCCCGCTCACTTGAGCAATCACCTCCACTCCGCGGCGGACCTCCTCAGAGAACTTTTCCATTCCCATCACGCCAGCCGAGACGGCGGACTGCATCTCTTTGACAATCTGCTCGATATCCAGTGTCGCCACGGCCGTCTGGTCCGCAAGCCGTCGGATTTCGGATGCAACCACCGCGAACCCGCGGCCGTGCTCACCGGCCTTTTCGGCTTCGATCGCCGCATTGAGTGAAAGCAAGTTGGTCTGATCCGCCACCTTGGCAATGGTTGTCACCACTGTGTTGATGTTGCTCGATTTCTCACTCAGCACGCCGAATCTGGTGTTGATGGAACTGGATGCCGTCATGATCTGTCGCATGATCTCATCCATACGCGTGAGACCTGCCTGACCATTCCCCGCGAGCTTTGCCGATTCCTCCGCGCCGGTAGCGACTTGGTGCATGGTTTTCACCAACTCCTGGGAGGTCGCGGAGATCTCCCTGGCTGTCGCACTGATCTCGCTGGTCGTCGCAGAGATCTCACTGGTCATCGCCTGCTGCTGCCGGGCTGTGGCTGCGATTTCTGTGGCGGACGTATTCACCTGGATTCCAGAACGCTGAACCTGCCCGATCAAAGCAGATAACTCGCGCACCATGGTTGCCTGGGCGTTTCCGACAACATCCTTGGATGACTGGGGTTTCACGGTGATTGCCAGATTTCCCGCGGCAACTTCCTTCGCTGTTTGGGCAGTCTCCTGCAGGGAATCGATCATCCGGTCAAAGGCTTGAGCCAGGACCCCGACTTCGTCGCTGCGTTGGCCTACCTGGACACTCACATCCAGATCACCGCTGGCGATGCGTTCAGCAGCATCGGTGATTTCCCGCAAAGGCCTGGAGATGCTGCGCACTACAAGGAATCCGACACCTCCGACAAGCACGACCGCACCGGCGATACCGAGAACGATGACCAGGATCGTATTGCGCGCGTTCGCATTTGCCTCATCGCTTCGCTCTCTCAGCAACCGTCTCGCATTCTCCTCAATCTGATTCGTCAGCTGGCGGATTTGATCGGCGAGGTTTTTTCCATCCCCTGCCGTGGTGCGCTCTACCGCACCGACACGATCCTGCCTTCTTTGAAGGTCCACGACTTCCTTCGAGAAATCCAAGCGAGCAGCGATAATAGGCTCGAGCCTATCCAGCAACTGTTGCTGCGAGGGACTCTCCGAGGTCAACGCACGCAAGGTTGAAAGATGTTCCGCAATTCTCGGCAATGCCTGCTCATAAGGACCGAGAAACTCCTCCTTACCTGTAATGGTATAACCTCTCTGGCCTGTCTCGACATTGACCAGGTCGGCACGCAACTCCTCGGTCTGAAGCAATATCTGATAGCTACGATTCACCTGACGCACCGTTTCCGCAAAACGGGTCACACTGATATACGAAGCTGCCCCGATGATGATGAGGGATAGAAGGGCCAGCGCATATCCTGCACCGATCTTCAGTCCAATGGTTGTTCTCATGAAGGTGTGGAAAACGTTAACTCGCGTGGTGGAAGAGGTTCTCCATCCGGGCAATTCCAAGTATCTTGAGGGTTTTCAACAAAAGCAGCGAAGCCCTGACATGGAGAACTTGTTAACAGAGACAAAAGAGTCGCGCAGTTTTCCGGCTCACTTCTGGAGCGTGGCTCACGGACGACTTCTCTGAAGGTTGAGGGTTGAGGGACAGAGCAGGCAGATCGGAGCGGGTGAGAGTGGCGGCGCTGGAATGAATCACTCACCTGCGAATGCCCTCCCGCACGGTAGGGCGGT
>CBINJX010000339.1:0-6017 GCA_966251085.1 uncultured Verrucomicrobiales bacterium | reverse complement strand
CGGGGCCGTACCTGTGCTCTCTAGAATGGTTTTTGCGATGAAGAGCGTCGAGAGAAGGAAGCGGCAATCATCGGTGGCAGCACTAGCCGGAACGGGTGCCCACTCCCTGCTTACGATCCTCTTTGGCTCACCGCAACATTGGCGGTGCGATACAACGGCATGTTGTTTATTAAGAAGTTAAGCCAGTCTGACGCGGTCCAACGTATGAACGCAAAGATTTGCCCGAAATGCGGCACACCTCAACAGTGGGAGAATTGGCGACTGTGCGGTTGCGGCTACGATTTTGGCCCACCAGACAAGTTGGAGGATCAAGGAAATCCACTGGGTACGCGGCATGAGAAAAAACGAACTCGTGATCCCTTCAATCCAGAGGATACAATCGCTTCTTCTCTCTTCTGGGTTTTAGGTCTTGTGGTGCTTGCTGTTCTTACAGGTGCACAAGCTAAGCCCCCATGGTATTTTACCTGCGGATCCGTAGTCCTAGGACTCGTTTCGGCATGCATGACGGTTCTCCACTGGAAATTGCGCAGTCACCTTTTCGGGACACTATCACTTATGACCGTCTTCCTTGGAGTAACGTTCCTGGACGAGTATGTGTCCGGTCCAAGGATGAACCGCTGGCAAAGCATTCACGGCATAGCTGTTGCGGGAGCCACCGGCCTGATACTATTCAAAGTCTTCCAAGGGCCTATTCTGCGCTTTTGCCGATCTATTCCCGATGAGTGCAACAGCCAAAGAAAAACATCAGAGGCACGAGAGGCTTATCCAGCTTCATCGAGCGGACGCCCCGTGCCGCTCACGCGCGGTACGTTAGCCTTGCTGCGCAATTTGTGAAAGACGCATTCAACGGAGCCTGCATACTCGCGATCCCCTTCGCCCTGTTTGCGCTTTGGTATGGTCTCACTGCTCCACTGCTACTGGGCTTGGGCGTGTTGTTCTTGCTTCCAGCAGTTCTTTCACTCGTCGTTTTCCATCGTATCCACTGGCCGAGCCTCTGCGTCGGAGGCGGCTCACTTGCTGCCTTCTTTCTCATCTTCTTTGTTCCCGTGTGGCTCGCCGCCGCAAGTGCCAAGACACCTGCAGACCACCTGCGAGTCGGCGAGGCATTCGCTAGCCGCGGCCAACTCTTCGGCAACGACTCCAAGGCTTTCGAGCATTATCTTATCGCTGCTAAAGGCGGTGACCCCGAGGCACAGAGTCGTATTGGCGCCGCTTACCTTTACCGCCACTACGGAGCACCACGGGACCGCGAGCAAGCCCGGCATTGGCTCATCAAAGCCGCGCGCCAAGGAAACGCATCTGCCGCCCAGATGCTTAAGAGCGTCGACAGCGTCCCATGACTACACCACAGCGGCTAACCTTCTCGTTGGATCGAACGTGCGCGAGTTTCACGCCCGCTGCTGCAAGCCACCGGGTCCTACAGCGGCCGTGCCACTCGCTCCCGTCGATCACCTCGTAAATCGTTCGGTCGCATGAGCGATTCCCGCATGATGAGCCATTGCCCAATTTGTGGATGGCCCTTCAAAGAACAAATCCACCTCCGCTTGTCGATGAGCGCCTGAACCGTTACGCGACTCGTCACATCTTTCTATGAAACATACCTAGTTTCCGTAGTGTTCGTGGCGCTACTTCTGCAAGCGCACGCGGTTGAGTCACCGTATCGAGCTGCCCTCAAAACAGCTCACGAGCGTTACCGTCAGCTCGATGCAGAACGGAACGACTACCGGAAGACAGAGCCGGGGTTGCCTGCAGAGAAGGAGGCTGAGTACCATCGTGTGCTTGGTCAGTTGCTGATCGATGATCCTGTTTGGGCGCTCACTGAGCAGATCCAGGCTGACATTGACGCACTTGTCACTATGCGCTCACGAACGCCCGCAGACACTGCGGTCCTCGAGGATCTCAAAGATTTTTTGGCCATCATGAGCGGCCTTCAGGAGCGTGCGACGACGCGCAAAGAGGCCGAACAGATCGCCACGACATTACGGCAGTTCATCGCTCGTCGCGATGCCGCGGGTGCTCTCGCTTGGGCAAAACGGAATAGCAACTAGGTCGCGTAACCTCAGAGTTTACCCCAGCTCACGGGTCACCCAATCGATCGCAAAACGGACCATCTCGCCTGCGTCCTTGAAGCCGAGCTTCTCCTTGATGTGAGCACGGTGTGTCTCGATGGTCTTGATGCTGAGGTGCAGCTCGTTTGCGATCTCCCGGGTACCGAAGCCTTTGCCGAGAAGTTGCAGCACCTCCAGTTCGCGGTCGGAGAGTTTATCCACGGGGGAACCCATGCCGCCTTCGAGCGACTGGATTGCCTTGAAGACCAGGCGTTCGCTGAACCGCGGGCTCACATAGATGTCGCCCTCGAGAACTTTGCGGAGAGCGGTGAGTACATGCTCCATCGCTTCTCCTTTCATCACGTATCCCCGCGCTCCAGCGCGAAGGGCGCGTAGGGCATAAAGAGATTCATCATGCATCGAGAGCATGAGGATCGGCAGCTTGGGCTGCTCGGCGCGCATCAGCTTGATCAGTTCGATGCCATTCGTCCCTTGGAGCGAGATATCGAGCAAGGCGAGATCTGGTTTCAGCCGGCGCATCGCCTCCAGTGCGGTCGGAGCGCTGTCGGCTTCCCCGCATACTACCAAGTCCTTCTCGTGATTGATCAGCTGTGAAATCCCGTGCCGCAGCACTGGATGGTCGTCTACGATCAGAACCGACCTGCGGCGCACCTCCCCGTTCTGATCGATCGGGGGGGCGACGTTAATGTTGGTTTCCTCGGAAGTGAGAGTGATCATTTAGGCTTGGGGATCGAGCAGGCGACACGCGTGCCGCCCGACGGTTGTGTTTCGAGCACAAAGCGGCCACCGATTGCATGGGCCCGGTATTTCATGATGTCGAGACCCATGCCCCGTCCGCGCGTACCGTTGTTTTCAAGGCCGCGGCCATTGTCGGTGATCTCCAGTTGAATGCGGTCTGCATCTTCGCTGAGCCGGATCGTGATATAGCTCGCATTCGCGTGTTTCACGGCGTTGGTTACCGCTTCCTGGGCTATCCGGTAGAAGTGCATCGCGGCGTCCGGGTCGTTAATGAGAACCGGCCGCTTGCATACTAATTCGCACGGGACCGTCGAGCTGACCTGCTGCGCCAGTGCACGAAGTGCGGACATGAGGCCTTCCGCGTCCAATTCGACCGGATGAAGGCCGCGTGCGATGTCCCGTGTCTGCTGGACAGACTGGTTTACGAGGTGGGCGGCATAATGAAGATCGTCGGCCCGGATCGGCGTCTGTCTCTCCGCATTCATGGCCAGCGATTTCAATACGCAGGCGACCCCGAGGAGATGCTGGCAGAGGTGATCGTGCAGATCCTGTCCGATGCGCCGCTGCTCCCGCTCACTTGCATCCAGGAGCGCACGCTCGAGGCGGTTGCGTTCGGTGATGTCCATGATGATGGCCATGCTGCCGGTCAGCATATTCTGGTCATCGTAGAGAGGCGCGCGCCAGATGCTCACGTTGAGCAACTCGCCGTCCCGATGCTCGGCCACCGTCTCCAGATGCCGGAGCCGCGGATCGTGGAGAAGGCCGCGTACCTCCTGCTCATAACGTTCCCGGTCGGCATGGGGCAGGATCGGCAGAGGCTTGCCGAGGACCTCGGATTCGGTCCATCCGAAGAGCGCTTCAGAGGCGGGGTTCCACCGGCGGACTATGAGATCCGGCTCCAGTGAGATGATGCTGAGAGGCGATGCCGCGATCAGAGTCTCCAGGCGCTGATTCGCAGTCGCCAGTTCCGCCGTGCGCCGTGCGACACGGCGCTCGAGTTCCTCCCGAGCTCGTTGGAGCGATTCCACCGCATGGCGTCGATCGGTCACATCGCGGACGATGAGCGCTCCACGCGTCGGTGTGCCCTCGGGCGTGCGGATAAAGCTTGCAGTGACCTGTACCCAGATCGGCGTGCCGTCTTTCCTCAGCAGTCTCTTTTCGCTGGTGTACTCCCGGGTTCCCTCGTTCAGGCAGCGCTGCCACAGCTCCCACTCCCGAGCTGCATCGTCCGGGTGCGTCAGGTCACGAGCCCCCAGCTTCAGGAGTTCTTCCATCGGGAAGCCCGAGATCTCAGCGAGCTTCCGGTTTACCCGCACGAAGCGGCCGGAAAAAGGGTCCACCTCCGCACTGCCGACGCCGACCATTTCAAAGAAAGTTCGGAATTCGCTTTCCTGAGTCCGGAGCATTTCCTCGGTCCGCTTATGCCCGGTGAGATCACGGCAGGTGAGTACCAGTGCTCCAACTTCCGGATCCTGAAGTCGATTTGAGATTACTGCCTCGATCCAGCGCCAGCTTCCTTCTTTATGCCTCAACCATGCCTCGAGGGTCCGTACTCCGCCGGGTGTCTCGAGTAATTCGCGCGCGATCTGCCGGGCTTCATGCTGAAAGCTTTCGTGCAGGAGATCAAAAGGCGATTGCCCCAGCTGTTCCTCAGTCGAATAACCGAGCACCCGGGTGACCGACGGGCTGACGTAGTTTGTGCGGCATCCCTCGTCGAGCAGGTAAATCACGTCGCTGATCTGCTCAATCAGCGCGCGGAAGCGCTTCTGTTCTTCCACGTTAATATAAGTGCCAGCTATCGACATAGGTCCACAGTGATGGAGGGTGGGCACGGGTCTCCCGGTCCACAAACTGCCGGGAAACGCAGTCGGTGCACCGAGTCGATTCGGGCAGGAGCAAATGCATTCGCGAAAGCCTTTCGGACGCCGGGGTGGATCGGGATGTAGCCTGAATGAATGCTCGGCAGGCTTCCCATGTGTCTGCAGCGGATTCTGTTGGCTGCTCGGATGTGGGCGAACCGCGTCCGTGAGCGCGCCAAACCACGACCGGCGTAGCGTTCGAACCGGATTGAAAACCTCAATCTCGCAAAATTATGAAACGTAACAGGACCGTCAGTAGTGCACTCGCGGTAGCAATGGTATTCAGCGGAATGGCGGGTGCTGTAATTGGGCAGGAGCCGAATGCGGACGCTTCAAAACCGGCCGCCACCAGTACGACAGGGGCAGTTCTCGCTGCAGGTGACGTGAAATTCATCAAGGAAGCGGCGATCGGCAACATGGCCGAAGTACAACTCGGAGAAATGGCCCGCGAGAAGGCATCGGCTCCGGAGGTGAAGGAGTTCGCGGCAAGAATGGTGACCGACCATAGCAAGGCGCTGGCGAACCTGAAAGCTGTTGCCCAGGCAAAAGGGGTGGAGCTTCCGAACGAGCTGGATGCAAAGCACAAAGAAACCGCTGAAAAGCTCTCAAAGCTTTCCGGTGCGGAATTTGATAAGGCTTACATGAAGGAAATGCGGAAGGATCACAAGAAGGACGTCTCCGAGTTCGAAGAGGCAGCCAAGGAGGTGAAGGACCCTGAATTGAAGGGCTACGTGGAGAAGACTCTTCCCGTACTGAAGGAACACTTCGCGATGGCGAAGGACATCAGCAAGGGCATGAAGGGCAAGACCGAATAAAAAGGTTCGCTCGAAAATTAGGGTGCTTAGTTGAAACGCCTAAACACAAGGAGCTTTTATTATCATGGAACGGATCGAAAAATCCATCGAAGTCGATGTCCCATTGCGGACGGCATACAACCAGTGGACACAGTTTGAGGAATTTCCCAAGTTCATGGAAGGGGTGGAGGAGGTCCGTCAGTTAGACGACAAGCGGCTTTTCTGGCGGGCTCAGATCGCCGGGAAGCACACGGAATGGGAGGCGGAGATCTATGAGCAGATCCCGGACTCGCGCATCGCATGGCGCAGTACCACTGGAGCTCCAAACGCGGGAGCCGTTTCCTTCCAGTCGGTCGGGCCGGAGCGTACCCGCGTCAATCTCGTGATCGATTACCAGCCGATGGGCGTAGTCGAGAAGGTGGGCGATGCGTTGGGGATTGTGTCGGGCCGAGTCGAGGGAGACCTGAAGCGCTTCAAGGAGTTCATTGAAAATCGTGGCGCAGCCACTGGCGCATGGCGCGGTGAAATCCGTTAGTTAACAGCCTTTCCGGGGTGGA
>CBINJX010000338.1:0-6025 GCA_966251085.1 uncultured Verrucomicrobiales bacterium | reverse complement strand
CCATCGTACACGTGAACACCGGCAAAGTAATCGGTGTCGCGACTTACCTTACCAAGCGATACGAGGAATTTGCCAACGGGCAGGCTGGGAATGGTCCTTCTGGCGCACCGGCTCCGCAGAACACACCACCACAGGGCGGCCGCAATACAGCACCCTCGACCAAGCCACCGTCGGGTTCGAAAGGTCCGGAGCAAGGCGCGATCGTTGTTCGCCGCTTTGCTTATCGTCTTGATAGCATTCGCACGTGGGAGCCGGTGAATTGGACACTTTTCCAGCAGGAAAGCGAACAGATCCGCCAGATCTCCCTGCTCACGGAGGATGTGGTGGAGTTCCTGCGCGCGATCCGGACTCGCCGGGAACCGTCCTTCGAGACCGAGACGCTCCGGCGTCCGGCGATGCAATGGCTGGCGGGTGTTGGACAGCGGGTAAGCCCGGCGGACCGGCTGCGCGCCACGGAGACCTTCCTCCGTGCGTTGCGCTCGATGGTCCGTTCCGACGTGACCGCAGCCGAGGCACGTCTCCGCTACAGCTATTTCCGGGATGAGCTGAAGAATGAGCGCGAGATCCGCGATCACCTTTTCAATGCCTTTGACGTAGAAGCCAAACGCCTTGCGTCACCGACTGAGCGGTTTGGGAGGTGATCCGGATAAAGGCGGGTGGGGGTTGCTTCTCTGAAAGTTGAGGGTTGTTGGCTGAGGGTTGAGGGACAGAGCAGGCAGATCAGAGCGGGTGAGCGTGGCGGACGTGGAATGGAGCACTGACTTGCGACTGCCCTCCCGGCGGTAGGGCGGTCGCGCCGCCGACCGCCGGGAGGGCGTCCAGAGAGTTATTTGCAGCCTACCTTGAGAGAGGCACTCGCGGCATACGGAGACCCAGTTGGGTCATGCGACGTGCCATATGGGTTCCCCTCCCCGTTCCTCCTCACGAGGTAGTTGGTCCTGTGGCTACACGGTTCAGATCGGGATTTCCATCGCTCCCTTCATGCTACGGAGTTCGGAAACCTTCTTTTCCAATTCACCGATCCTCGCTGTCAGCGCTGTCTGTAGCCCGATGATTCTGAGCCCGACATTGATCCGGGCTTCGAGTTCGAGCGGTGACCATGGTTTGGTCACGTAATCATCGGCGCCCGCTTTCAATGCCTCCACCACGTTCTCCTCATCTTTGAGAGCGGTAAGCATGATAATGTAGGCATTCTTGTTGATGCTCCGGACGCGCCTGCAGACTTCCACTCCGTCGATGCCCGGCATCATCCAATCCACGATTGCCATGGAAGGAGCGTCTGGCGCGCGCATTTGGGCCAGCGCCTCGACTCCGTCACGCGTGATGACCGGTTCGAATCCCCACTGGAGCAGCCGCGAGGCGAGCACCCGCCTGGAGACGGTATCGTCCTCTGCGATGAGAATTCTTGTCGTGGAACTAATCGGGATCTCCAGCGGCTCGAGGGGTGGCGGAGCAAGTTCTTCACCATGCATCGCGGGTGCCGGCTCATCCTGCTTTTCTGTCTGCTCTGAGGGATTTGCAGGGCTGGTGAACTGAAGTTTCCAGTGGTCTGGAACGGCCAGCTTCTTGACGGCAACTCGGAGGTGATTTTCGTCCATAGAAATATTTTGTGGTAACTACCCTACGAGCACGCGTGAGACGTGCACTTGGATTTCAGAGCGAGCCTGACTCGTTCCATTTCCAATTCAATCGTTTCAACGATCGGCTCGATGCCGGACAGGTCGCCCGATCGGGTCTTTTTCTCGAGGGTGGCACAGAGTTCATTCAGGCGTTTCGCTCCGAAGTGGTTGGAGCTGCTCTTCAGCTTGTGAGCGTGCCGGCTGAGCGAATCCATCTCCCCTAGCCCGAGCGCTGTACGCATACCGGCGACCGATACTGGTGCTTCCTCGAGAAATGCGCTCACAAGTTCTGTGAAAAAATCTCCGTCAGTACCGTCGGACTCCATTTCCCGGAGTGCCGCGATCTCACGGTCGCCGATCGCGGGCGGCAAGGCCTGGTCCTGAGTATCGATGATCGCCCCCTCGAGCGCCTCGCGAAGCTCGTCTGGACGGGTCGGCTTGCTGACATAGTCATCCATGCCCGCCGCGATGCACGCTTCGCGGTCGCCGATCATGCTGTTCGCAGTCAGGGCGATGATCCAGGTGTGGCGGTTTGTTCCTTCCCGCCGGCGGATTTCCGCAGTAGCCGCGTAGCCATCCATCTCCGGCATCTGGCAATCCATGACCACAATGGGATACGGATAGCGCTCCAATGCCGCCAGAGCCTCGATGCCGTTGCAGGCGACATCCGCGGAGTACCCCAGCTTCTTGAGCTGTCCCAGCGTGACGCGTTGGTTGACCAGGCTGTCTTCCACGAGCAGCAAGCGTAGGTCGGACTTTGCGTGGTCCCGGTGCGGCTGCGTTTGCTTTCCTCGTGCCACCACCCGGTCTGTCCGCACCTCCATCACCTCAGCCAGGCAGTCGAAGAGAACGGATTGCTTGGTCGGCTTGGCACGGCAGGCGTCAATTTTATTTTCGCGAAGTTCCTGCGGCGCCGGAAGATCGCCATACGGCACCAGCAAAACGGTGCGAGGAGGCTCGATCCGTGTATCGGCGTGAATCGTTCGCGACAGCACCAGGCCATCTGTGTCCGGCAGCAGCATATCGACGAGCGCCAATTGATACGGTTCACCCTCCAGGGATGCTTGGAGAAGTGCAGAGAGCGCTTCTTTCCCGGACCGTGCAGAGCCTGCCCGCATGCCCCATCTCGTCAGTTGGTTCTGCAGGAATTGCAGGCTGACCTCATTGTCATCGATGACCAGAACCCGCGCGCCGATCAACCCGGATTCGCTGATCTCGTAAGCGGCCCGGTTCTCCTGCTTGGTAAGTTGCGCTGTAAATGTAACGGTGGATCCTTGCCCAGGCTGACTCTCGAGTCCGATGGTGCCGCCCATGCGCTCGACGAGTTGCCGGCAGATCGCGAGTCCGAGACCCGTGCCCCCGTATTTGCGCGTGGTAGAATCATCCGCCTGGGCGAAAGCTTCGAAGAGGCGTTTCTGAGCATCTTCCGAAATTCCAATCCCGGTGTCTTTCACCTCAAAGCTCAGGATGGCCGTCATATCCGACTCGCCATAGCAGGAGACCCGGACAGAGACCGAGCCTTGGTCGGTGAATTTGATCGCATTGCCCACCAGGTTCGTCAGCACTTGCCGTAGCCGGTGAGGATCTCCGCGAAGCGCTATGGGCACCGTCGGCGCAATAACGCCCGCAAGTTCGATCGACTTCATGTGCGCGGAAGCCGCCAGCATCTCCAGGGTGCTCTCCACGACTTCGCAAAGATTGAAATCGATCTCCTCGAAAATCATGCGTCCTGCCTCGATCCGAGAGAAGTCGAGGATGTCATTGATGACTGTCAGCAGCGACTCCGCACTGGTCCGGGTAGCCTCGACCAGATCCCGTTGCTCGAAGGTAAGATCCGTATCGAGCAGGAGCCCGGTAAGCCCGAGGACACCATTCATGGGGGTGCGAATCTCGTGGCTCATGTTGGCCAGAAATGCGCTTTTCGCCCGTGTGGCCGCCTCCGCAGCTTCCTTGGCCAGCTTCATCTCCTCCACCGCCCGCCGCCTCTCCGTGATGTCCCGCATGATGGTGACACCGATCGTCGCGGCGCCGTTGCGGTATTGGCAATGGGTAGTCCCCTCCACATAGACGTCCCGCCCGTCCTTTGCGACAAGGATCGACTCGAAGGCACCGACTACCTCGCCAGTCACTGCTCTTTTTATGGCCGCTGCCAAAGCGACGTGACGCGAGGGATGTACCACGTCGAACACTGTCATCGTGCACAATTCCTCCCGGTCATATCCGAGTGTCCGGAGCCACGCCGGGTTGACGAGAACGAATCTCCCCTGTGCGTCAATCCCCTGGACCAGGTCGCTCGCATTTTCGAACAACTCGCGGAATCGCTCCTCGCTCTGCGTCAGGGCCGCCTGGGACATCTCTCGCTCCAGGCACTGTCCAACCTGCGCCGCGATACTGATCAGGGTATCCTGAAGCTGCGCATCTGGCTGCTGAGCATGACGGCTGACGAACTCGATTGCCCCGTCCAGATGATCCCCCGCATGGAATGGAATCACCACGATTGCACGGATCTGATCCATGCCCGAAGCATCCGTCGAACCTCCATTCCTGCTGATATCGGCGATCCATAAAGGTCCCCGTTCCTTGACGACCTCCGCAACGAGAGCCTCTTCCACAGTGGATGGCATCGGACTCCAAGAGTCTTCAGTCTCAGATTTCGGCCAGGAGAGTGTATGCATCACCGTTCCGTTGCTTCCGGCGTTCGACCACAGACGCCCCATATCCCACTTCAAGACTTCGCAGACGGCCTTGAGAACCATCGGCATGGCGGTGGCCATTCCAGCACGTTCCGCGAGGGCTCGTGTCACGGCATAGCGCAAACGCAGGCGCTGTTCGGATGAGCGCCGCGCGGTGATATCATGAACGAAAGCATTCAGGCGGCAGCCCTGCTGGGTGCGCAGCGGAGAAATGGTCATCTCGACCGGAAACTCGCGGCCATCCCGATGCTTGGCCCGGACCTCCATTCGCTGCGGCACCACCTTCGTCGACTCAGATTCCAGATCGCCCTCCGAAATGCCTGAGTCCGTGAGCGACGGTACATGCCCGGGAATGATGTCGGCCATGTTCAACGTCAACGCTTCCTCCCGGCTCCATCCGAAGGTCTCTACCGCGCGGGAATTCCAATCGGTGATTCGCCCCTGGAGATCGGTCTCGATATAGGCATCGTGCGCGGTTTCGACAATCATCCGGCTGTGAGTCTCCTGAAGCCGGAGACGCCGCTCGGCTTTTTCCCGGCGCAGGCTGTCGAGGACGAGCCAGTGAGCTGATCCGAGGACGACAAAGATCGCAAACACACTCCCACCGCCGATGATTCCCTTCGTAACCGCAACGATCTGGCCTGATGTAGCTCGCCGCTCTGCAAGAAGCCGGCGCTCCTCATGGATCATCGTCGAGATCATGTTATTCACAGAGTCCATCAGGTCTTTGCTTTGCCCCGTAGCCTCACGCGCTGCCGCGGCAGCAAAGCCTTCTTCCTTATACAGCCGAACGATCGACTCCGACTCCTCCAACGCCCTCATTGCCAGTGGGCGAAGGGATGCCAATGCCGCCTCCTGTGACGAGTTATCGGCAACCAACCCGTCGAGTTCCGCCAATGATTGTGACACGCTGCTTCTAGCAACCTGCAGCGGCACCAGAAAACGATCCTGCCCTGTGATCACGTATCCGCGCGCACCTCGCAGCGCATCCTTGGTTTCCGAGCCCAGAGCCTCGAGAGATGCGATGACCTGTTCCGCGTGAATCACACGCTCGGAGGCACCGACGAGTTCTACGATGCTCAGATAGGAGGCTCCCCCAAGGAGGAGCAGAAAAAAGAGAGCCGCGCCAAAACCGACACGGATTTTTGTTTGCGTTGACTGCATCGTAAAGAAGCCCTCCGGTACCTCTCGCTGGCTCGATGTCAAGCCTCTCACAGTGGGGCAGATATAAAGCAAAAGGCGGTATGTCCCTTTTCAGGAACATACCACCCTGTTGAGCACGAAACTTCTTGTTCGACCTTGCGCCTCTTTGTGGCGAAGTCCCGCCCCGGTTCAGATCAGATCAGACCAAGCTTCATCTTGCCAACCTCGCTGATCATCGCCTGATTCCATGGCGGATCCCAGACGAGTTCCACGTCGGCTTCACCGACGCCGGGAATGCTCTCGATCTTCTGCCGGGCCTCGGCGGCGATCGTTGGGCCCATACCGCAACCGGGAGCCGTGAGAGTCATCTTTACATCGACTTTGGCCCCCTGCCCTTCACGAGGCGTCACTGCACAATCATAGACGAGGCCAAGATCGACGATATTGACCGGGATTTCGGGGTCATAGCAGGTGCGGAGTTGGTCCCACACCGCCTTCTCGTCCACCGGGACGATTGCGCCAGCTTCAGTTGCAGCGGGTTTGGGTGTCGCCTCCAGTCCGAGCGCATCA
>CBINJX010000337.1:0-6047 GCA_966251085.1 uncultured Verrucomicrobiales bacterium | reverse complement strand
GCCAGGGGAAACAACAAAGGTCATCACCATCCCGATCTACAACAACCTGATCGAGGAAGCTCCCGAGACCTTCTCCGTGATCCTCAGCGATGCTACTGGCGGCGCGACCCTCGGCTCGCAGACGACGGTACAGGTGACCATCGCCGATGAAGAACCGCGTCCGCTCGAGGATCTCAACGGCGACGGGAAAAGGGATCTCGCTCTGTTCAACAAGAAGAAGAGCACCGTTCAGGTGAGCTTTGGAAATGGGGACGGCACCTTTGGTACCTCGACTCTCATCTCGCTCGGCAAGGGCGCTCTGTCTTACACCCTGCAGGATGTGAACGGCGACGGTGCGGCGGATATCGTCGCGCTGAAGAAAGCTTCGGCAGCGAACAAGAAGGTCGGGGCAATCAGCATCCTACTGAACAACGGCGACGGCACCTTTGCCGCTCCAGTGGAGTATCAGGTCGGCAAATCGGTCGCTTCATTCGTCATCGCCGATCTCAATGGCGACGGCCAAGCCGACATCATCGTTCATAACAAGGCCGCGACGACGGTGAAGAAGAGCGCCGCACTGAGTGTGCTGCTCAATGGCGGAGACGCAGGTTTCACTGCCGCTTCTGAAATCGCTATTTCCAAGAAGACAAAGTTCCTCGTCACCGGCGACTTCGATGGAGACGGCAATACCGATCTCGTGGCGAATGCAGTCAAAACCTTCAACGTACTGACCAGTGATGGCGCGGGCGCATTCACGGCAGGCACCGCAATCAAGGCGCCGAAAAAGACAAAGTCTCTGCTCCCGGCCGACGTCAACGATGACGGCAAGACCGATCTGCTTGCGATCACCGCAACAGGCGCTCAGGCCTTCCTTGGCGGCAACAGCCTGCAGCCAGTCGGCGCTGCGCCGGTCCTGATCGCGGCCAAACCGAAGGGACTCGTCATCGAAGACTTCAACGGAGACCGCATCCTCGACCTCGCGAGCGGTGCACCGGCGAAGGGCGAAACGGGCTTCCTCATGGGCAGCGGAGATGGAAACTTCCAGGCTTCGCCCGCAGTCGGGAAGAAGAAGCCCGGCGCCGCGCTTCCTGTCGTCGGCGACTTCAACGGCGACGGCCGGGCGGATATCCTCACGCCGGGCAAGAAGAGTTCCATCTTGCTGCTCAGCAATGGCACCGGCGAACTCCAACTCCAGACCATTGCCATCAAGCTCCCGCTCAAACCGAAGTTCTTCTTCGTCAGCGATGTGAATGCGGATGGCATTTCGGACCTGGTGATGGTTGATGCCAAGAACCGTCACGCAGTGCTCCTCGGTTCGGTCGACGGCGCGCTCACCCTGGCCCCGGGCTTGTAAGCCGGGAGATCAGTGCTTCGATAGCGTGTGATTTACCAGCCCCGCATCTCAGCATGGATTCATGCCGCGATGTGGGGCTGTTTGCTTTTGACGGCACCGCATGCACATGCGTTTTCGTTTCTGTTCTCCGACTCCCAAGGTCCTTTCACGATCACGCATCCAAAGGGCTACACGGGAACGGGAGGACATTTCACGATCAGCGTGGGCATCCTGCCGGATAGCCTCTTCGCTTCGGAAATGCTCATTCCGACTCAGAATGTTATCTCCGTTTGGAATACGCTCGATCCCACCGTGGCGAATCTGCAGGTGCTCGGGATGCCGAGTGCTTTCGATTTTGAATCCGTGCTGCTCCACGAGATGGGGCATGCCCTCGGGCTCGAGCATCCGAATCTGGGAACCGAGTCAGGTTTTGGAGACAGCCGGACGGAGTACACTCGCTCCACCCGGGGCGCTGACGGTTTGTATGATCTCAAAGCCGGTCCGGACGGCGTATTCGGAACCTTTGACGATCTCCGGGATGACGACGTGAACCTCAACTGGTTCCTCGAAGCGAATAACAATCCGTTCACGCTCGGGGCTGTAGTCGATTCGACCACGTACAGCGTCAGCCTGTCAGATCTCCCCGCCTCCCATACCTTTTCCGCGAACGCAAGCCGGCAGGCAGCGGCTGTGACGCTTGGGGTTCCTTCTAACACCGAGGCGGTGATGCAGCAGGGGAGTTTCGTTAACGAAATCCAGCGGACGCTCGGTCATGATGATGTGGCGGGTATCTTTTACGGAATGAGCGGCCTCGATGAACTCGCGGGCACGCCGGATGATTACACCTTTGAGTTGGTTTTCGCGGGGATCACCTCCTCGGCGGATGTCCTGATTGGGTTCAACAATGCCGAGACGACATTCGCCACGACCGACTACACTGCTGCGCGGATCGGCAGCTCCAATCATATCGCCCTGACCTCCACGTCGATCTTCCTTAACTCGAGCCACCAGTGGCATTTCAATCAGACGCCCGTGCCGGAGCCTTCGGCGGCAATCCTGATAGTGGCCGGGGCGCTTCTCATGAGTGGACGGACAGCCCGTCGGCGGACGGAAAAGTAATCCCTCGGACGGATTCGCCGGGACCTCGTCGGGACCTCGATGGCATCGGCAGTTGCATAGTTCCCCGCCACGGGTAAGACAAGCGGCTCGGGCCTGAATTACTTGTGATCTCCAAAATCTTTTCCCTGCGGCTGTCCCGTGAGCATCATCTGCGCACGCTCGTGGTCTTCATCGCGATCCTACTGACGGTTTTCAAAGCTCACGGACAGAATCACTGGACGTGGCGCAGTCCACTGCCTCAAGGGAATAATCTAAATGAGGTAATTCATACGGACGGGGGTTTCATAGCGGTTGGAAATTCGGGAGCATTCCTGACTTCGAGTGATGGCGTATCCTGGACGCAGCAGGCGGTGGGTGTCGGTGCCCACCTGCATGCAGTGGCCAAGGCGGACGGGCTGATAGTAGCTGTCGGAGAGAATGGATCGGTGACGCGTTCTGAAAACGGCACAAACTGGAGTCTCGGAAATTCCGGTACGGGAGAGCCTCTCCGCGGTATCACCTTTGGGAAAGGAATGTTTGTCGCTGTCGGCGGTGCCTCGGATGGGGTGATTCTGACATCCACCGATGGCCTTCACTGGACCAGCAGAGTCTCACAGGTTTACCGCCCCTTCCATGGTGTCGCCTACGGAAACGGTGTCTTCGTCGCGGTCGGCCAGAACAACCTGATTTACAGATCCACCGACGGCCTCACCTGGGTTTCGCTGCGAGACTCGGAGAACGTGAATTACCTCAACACGGTAATTTTCAGTGACGGACAGTTTGTGGCGGCAGGCTTTTCCGGAGTCATCCTGACCTCCCCGGATGGCACGACGTGGACAACGCGCACCAGCAACACGAACCAGACGATCACTGCCCTTGCGCATGGCGGCGGAACATTCACCGGAGTGACTACCGAAGGGAGTGCGCTCTTCTCCGATGACGGTGTGACATGGTCCGTCCAAGCAGCTCCTGGCGGCAGCTTGAGAGAATGGTACGGCGTCGCGGCGCAAGGCTCTACCGGTTTACTGGTCCTGGTGGGAGGAAACGGAGCGATCCTCTCCACACCTGACGGACAGGCGTGGACCTTTCGCGGGAGTTGGCCCTTGATGCCTAGAGCCGCGGCTAGTGGAAACGGCCTGCACGTTGGCGTCACAGCCTTGTACACAGCGACGGCCGCAACTCCCGGTCTGTGGACCTTTCATCGACAGTCGGTTACGTTTCTCGATATCGCCTTTGGCAATGGGACATTTGTGGCGGTCTCGAATACAGCCATCTACACCTCCTCAGATGGCATTCATTGGACCAGGCGTCTCACAGGACTGACCTATACGAACAAAGGCCACACCGTCGAGTTCTCGGGAGGCCGATTCATAGTCACAGCGGAAAGGCAGGTGGCCATTTCCGCTGACGGAGCCAACTGGACAGTCTCTTCACCTGCTCTGGGTAACTTGCTATTCGGTGCCACATTTGGAAACGGCACCTTTGTCGCTGTGGGCGGCGCATCGAATACGAGTGAGATCTACTCCTCGACAAATGGCGTGAACTGGACAGCGCGGGCGACTTCCGCGACCAGCGGGTTTACGGACGTGACGTATGGTAACGGTCTCTTCGTTGCCGTCGGCCACGGTGGCAAGATCTACACCTCGCCCGATGCCATTGTCTGGACCAGTCGTGCGTCGGGTGTCTCGGCTTATCTCACACGCGCCACATGGGGGCAGGGCATGTTTGTGGTCAGTGGGCCGGCGGGACTCTTGCTCACCTCGCCGGATGGCATCATCTGGACCAATCGCGCGTTGCCCATGAGAGACGACCTCGATGTTTCATTCAATGGGAGTGAGTTTTTCAACTGGAACGGTCGCATTGTTAAATCCTCGGATGGCATCGCCTGGACGTTTCTAACACCGCCGCACCCGGGCGACTTCCAGGACGTGACCTACGGTGATGGGCTCTTCGTGGCGGCCGCCCGCGCGACGAACTCCCTCATCGGCTCCACGATCGTTACATCCCCGGACGGGATCGTGTGGACTGCGCGGGCGACCTGCAATTTCTGGCTGACCAGTATTAGCTATGCGAATGGAATCTATTTCGCCGGTGGGGAGAATGGGAGGCTGCTTACCTCCCCAGATGCGATTCACTGGACGGAGCGAGTCTCCAATGGCACGCGTTCCCTGAGACGCTTTGCATATGGCAACGGACTCTTTGTTGCCGTCGGAGGCAGCTACAATCAAGTGGAGTTGCTCACATCACCGGACGGCATCACATGGACGCCACGGAACCCGGCTGCCGCGGAGTATGAACTCCACGACATCACGTTTGCGGAAGGATTGTTCGTGGCTGTTGGAGGCGATTATAACAGCCGAACGATTGTCACGTCGCCTGATGGTTTGGAATGGACCAAACGGACGTTCACAAGCGGACCGACATCGATCTCGGGTCTATTGGGCATCAGCTATAGCAACGGGCTCTTTGTTGCCGTTGGAGGTTATGGGATCATAGCCACATCCACCAATGGGACCGATTGGCAAGCGCAAGTGGTTGAGAGTTCCTGGTTCACTGATGAACTGACCGGCATCACATTTGCAGAGGGTAATTTCGTCGCCTTACGGCGTTACACGGGAGAGATCCTGACGTCCGAAGATGGGAGCAATTGGCTGCGTCGAAGCACTTCAATTCCTGCGGGTGGAACAGCGATCACTTTCGGATCGGACATGCTTGTCGTTGTGGGCTCCAACTCGGCGATCCTCACCTCGACGATCGAACCACCGCCGCCAGCTCCCGCTTCCCTTACCGCAAAAGCCGTTTCCTCTCGCGGTGTTGCCCTCACCTGGCAGGACACTGACGGCGAGGCCGGCTACCGGATTGAACGGCGTTCAGAACCGAGCGGCGCATGGTGGGAGATCGCTCCCTCCATTCCCGCAAACAGCACCACGTTCGAAGATTTCACACTCAATCCCGGAGTCACCTATTCCTACCGGATTCGCGCCGCCCACAGCTCGGGTACCTCGCCCTACTCCCAGATCGCGAGCGTGCGTACCTTCACCGCGAGCGAGCAGTGGCGTAAGGACTACTTCGGCACGATCGCCGACACCGGTCTCTCGGCGGATACTGCCGATCCTGACGGGGATGGAGCATTGAACCTGCTCGAGCGCGCGTTTGTGCTCGATCCGTTGGAACCGACGCAATCCGGGATGCCGGAGATCACCCGGATAGGTGACCCGATCCGCGTCGTATTCACGCGTGATTCCGGAAACGGGGATCTGGTTTATGAGGTGGAGTTGTCGGACGATCTGGAGACGTGGAGCGTCATTGCCCGGAGCAGCGCAGGCCGGCCCATTCAGAACGTTGGTGTCGGTGCCAGCTCGAGTTTGGATGAATCCATTGGTGGCACGCTCTACCGCGTGACGGTCAACGCATACACTACGCCCAAAACGCGTAGATTCTTACGCGTGAAAGTTCGTCGCGAGTGATGATGGTGCCCCGGTGAGAATGGCCGGGCCTCATCACATCTGTTCGGGCGGACGAAAAAGGAAAGACCACCCTGGTGAAGAAAAGCTTCGTGCAGCAGAGTGGAGCACGCAGGATGCCAGCAGTGTTCGGCAGGGCGGATGCTTCACTTTCAGGAGTGACTCGAACCGGG
>CBINJX010000336.1:0-6060 GCA_966251085.1 uncultured Verrucomicrobiales bacterium | reverse complement strand
TCACATCCGTCGTCCAGTTCCCATTCTCGGCACCCGTCCACACGGGCAGGTCACCGCCAATGGTTAGAGCGATGAAACCACCGAGGTCGCTGATCGAAGCAGCTTGGCGCGCCCCCAGACCAGGGACAGTTCCGGTCTTGAACCCGGCAACGCCCTGCCCACCAATGGAGGAGTAGCTGATCAGATTGTAGTTACCGAGACTCCAGCCCTCCGCAGGTGCGGTGACATTGATCGTCACTTTCCCATTCGCATTGGTAGCTCCGGTAGTCAGATTCGTTGTAAATAACGGAACATCCAGGAGCGAAGGCTTCACATTGAGCGTCGCCGCGCCATTGAACGTAAGCTCAGTAATCATGAGCATACTTCCCGTTCCATCGCCGTGATTGATCACGCCGCCCGTTCCGTCTCCGACTGTGACGGAACTGAGGAAACCTGTTCCATCAAGGGTACCGTTTGTGAGGGTTACCGGAGCTGCAAGCATCGTCTGGCCATTTTGAACCAGCTTTGCCCCCGCCCCATTGATCACCACACCGCTGCTGCTATCGATCGAACCGCTACCGCTCAAGCGCAGTTCACCTCCGGTGACTGTCGTGACACCGGTGTAGCTGTTCGCGCTGGTTAGCGTCAGAGTACCGGCACCAATCTTCGTGATCCCGCCCCCCACATTTGGCGCGAGGGTCACACTTCCGATAGTGGCAGGCGTCGTTGCTCCACCGCCGAAAATGTTGACGGTCAACACGTCCCCTGGTGAATAGCCGGAACCGGGGCTGGTGATTGTAAATCCAGTCACAACACCACCGGAGACGTTCGCTATCGCAGTCGCACCGGTTCCCGTGCCACCGGTAATGGTAACCACCGGTTGATCAATATACCCCGCTCCACCCGAGGTCACTGCAATCGAACTCAAGCCGCTACCAGCTGGAGCGCGGAGCGGTTCGGCGATAGTAACATTGTTTCCATTCGTATCGATCTTGCCGCCGCCGCCGAAAACGTACGCCTCCGTGTTAGCCAAATCCGCGAAGAACGCGGTATTGTTACCGTTCGCACGTAGAGTTCCGCCATTGAAGTTAAAGCGGTAAATACCCTCTGCGGTACTAGCGCCCTTGGTCACACCAAAAGTCGTGAGCGTACCGCCATTCAGGTTAAAATTTGCGCCGAGCGAAGTCGCATTCCCTGCAAACTGCATCGTGCCGCTGTTTGCCCCACCATTCGTATTCAGCGTCAGTTCACCAGTACCGCTGAGCGTATAGGTTCCATACCCATTTTCACCGAGAAAGATGCCGGTATTCCCGCCGGCAGCGATCGACAGAGTTCCACCGCTCTGGTTCACGATACCAATGGAGCCATTGCCTCCAGCACCGATGACCATACGATTCGTCGCGACATTGATGGTACCGCCACTTTGGTTCAGGACCGCGCGATCGTGATTACCACCAACTACCAACCAACTGCCGCTGGTAACAGACCCGCCTGAAACAGACATCGCAGCATAGGGATTCGATCCGGTCGTACCGACACCGTTCCCGATGACGAGACCACCTGATGTGGTCAATGTGCCGGAAGACATTCGCACGAGGCCGCTCGCATTTGCCGCATTACCGATATTGAACCCTCCAGTAGCGCGGATCGTTCCTCCATCGACATTCAGGATCGCATTTCCGCCGGAGTTCCACCCGACGTTGATCACACCATTCGCCGCGTTCGCACCGTTGATGGTGCCTGTGAGATTAAGTGTGCCGCCTCCCGCGATGTTTACACCGCCGGTGAGAATCGAACCGCTGAGATCCACGTTACTGTTGATTGTGGTCGTCCCGGTGTAGGTGTTGGCTGCGCTGAGGATCAGCTTACCCGCTCCGCTCGTCGTCAGTCCGCTGGTTCCATTGGCAAGGATAGGCGTCGCAATGGTAAGGACGTCGTTTGCCCGGTCGGTACGAATAACCAACTCTGCATTGTTTGCCGCCTGGATACCTGTGCCACCGCTGATCACTGCGCCGCCTGCGACATTGCCAGTCTTGAGAATTCCGTTCACGGTTACCGTCGCCCCCGAAGCGAGAGTGAGAGCGTTGTTTCCGCTATTCTTCAGCGTGGTGAAGGTTGCGGTCCCCTGCTCGGTAATGTTGCCCGTGAATTCCTGGTGTGTGGCGGAGGCAAGAGTCGTTGCTGCGCCGCTGGTCACCGCCCCTGCGTCCGTTCCGTAAACCATGCCACGAACGAATGTGTTCGTTCCGTCCATCCACGCATAGCTGTCACCGTTGAAGAAAATGCCGCGGTCAATGAACCCTGCGGCTTGGGTGAGATTGATCCGGTTATCCACTCCGTTTGTGCCACCGGAGACCACGAAGTTTCCCGTCGCGCCTCCTATACGCAGCACTCGTGAACCGAAAGTAAGGCTCGCTGTTCCTGTCCCGTTGAAGCTTGATTTTACCGTGCCATCGCCTCGGTCAAATACGAGACCAGTATTATTGGCCGTGGAGAGCGTCTGGGTAATACCGGGAGTGGTTGCCGAGCCAAACTCGAGAGTGCCACCGTTGAGAGTTGTCTGGTGGCTGTAAGCGTTTGTACCGGTCAGCGTCAGCGTCCCCGTGCCAGCTTTCGAAAGTCCAACAGTACCGGTACCACCGCCATCTCGGATCGTCCCGGAGAAGGTACTATCACCGCTTCCCTGAACATAAAGCCAACGGAGAACATCACTACCATTCTCGATCGTTCCGCCGCCTTTTAGGCTACCGCCAACGATGAAATCGTTCACTCCGATTTGAAGTGTACCCTCAGCAACGTTCAGGTCCCCCGCAGTTCTGCTGACTGCCGCTCCCAGCGACAAGGTGCCAGCGCCCGCTTTTGTCAGACCGTGGGTAGTGCCAATGATGTTGCCTGCCGTGAGCGTACCGCCACTGACGGTCACCGTGCGGCTGTTTCCGCTGCCACCCAAGGTCACGGTTCCACTATTGAAGTTCAGGTTGTTCGTGCCAGTGAACGTGAAGTCACCATTCCAGTTCTGCGCCTTTGCAGTCGTCGTCGTGATTGCCGCGCCACTCGTATTGTCGATGATACCACCGGTGATCGTCAGCGCACCTGTTGCAGTGTTCCCGAGTGCGGATGCGTGATTAACGTTGAGGGTACCGGAATTGAGAACCAGTCCTCCCGTGTAGGTATTCGCGCCAGACAGAGTCACCGTACCAGGGCCATTCTTGATAACGGTCAGCACACCATTCCCCTGACCCACTACATTCTTCAGAGCCCAGTTACCAGTGCCGCCCAGAACGAGGTTATGCGCACCACCACCACCGAGTCCAAAGGTCACATCCGACTCGATTGTAGCAATGTTCGAAGAGTTGTTTGCCCAGGTATGGGTCTGCCCGCCTGAGCCCCCGATAGTAAGGTTGAACGCCCCTGCTCCATCGCCCATGGAAAAGGCTCCCGCCCCGGCGGCAATCGTGATGTCGTTCACCCGGAACGCGGCGGTATTCGCGCCGGAGTCGAGCCTCAAGGCGCCGGTCTGCCCTGCCGTAACAGTCAGATTGACACCTGGATTTCCAGGACCGCCTGAATACGCCGTGTTGCCGTAAACCAGAGAAAGATCACCGGCTACTACACCACTCCATTGCAGAGTATCACCAAGGGTAATATCCGGCAGAATGTCATCGCTCCAGTTCAGTGGATCGCCGAGTTCTGTCCCGCCCACCGCGCCACCATCCCAATCGTAAGTCGCGCCCCGTGCCACCTGCGCAACTGTGATCATGGTTCCGGCGAAAAGAAGGGAGGAGATGCTCTTGGTTAGGATAGGACGAGCTTTCATGAAAATCAGGGGTGGCGTAATGAGAGGACGGGGTGGCGACGAAAGGTCGCGGTTCTGGGAAAATGGCGCAGGAAAGACCATTTAGTAATGAGAACGGGCGTCTTTCGTTTGAGAATTTGCGCACACCCATCGAACTAACCTTGCACTTCGTCAAATCGCCATTGACGAGCCCACCGCTGTAAGCGTCTTAGTTCAAGACACCCCCACAATGATCAAATCCATTCTCGTTCTCGGCGCCGGAAGTGCCGGTCTGATCGCAGCGATCTCGCTCAAACGCAAACTCCCGCAGCTTTCAATCCGCATCGTGCGGAGTCCTGATATCGGCGTGATTGGCGTTGGCGAAGGCACAACACCCAATTTCCCCAAACACATCTTCGACTATCTAGGAATCAGCCGTAAACGCTTCTATGCACTGGCTGAGCCGACATGGAAGCTGGGGATCCGATTCCTCTGGGGGCCGCGGGGGCGATTCGATTACACCTTCGACCAGCAGCTGGACTGCCAGTGGAGCGATCTGCCAATGCCGAATGGCTACTACTGCGACGAGGAATTTCGTTGCTCCAGTGTGCCGAGCGCCCTGATGTGGCACGGGAAGGTTTTTCCCCGTCAAGCAAATGGCTGCCCGGACATCCAGGGCTGGCATGCCTTCCACATTGAGAATAAGAAGTTCGTCGATGTCCTGGAACTTGTGGCCCGCGAGAACGGCGTGGAGATCATCGATGGCAAGGTGACAGGCAGCGACCGTCTGCCAGAAGGCGGCATCGCGGCTGTCCATCTGGAGGATGGCCGACGGCTCGAGGCTGACTTCTTCATCGACTCCAGCGGTTTTCGCAGCGAACTGCTGGGTAAAGCACTGGAAGTTCCATTCGTAAACTTCGACCGATCCCTCTTCTGCGACCGAGCCGTCATCGGTGGATGGGATCGGACCGACGAGCCAATCCTGCCCTATACGACTGCCGAGACAATGGATTCCGGCTGGTCGTGGCAGATCGATCACGAACACCACATCAACCGCGGCTACGTTTATTCGTCCCAGTTCATCTCGGATGACGAAGCGGTATCGGAATTTCTGAGGAAGAACCCGAAAGCACCGAAAGCACCGCGAATCGTAAAGTTCCGCTCCGGCTGCTATCGGAAGCTCTGGGTTGAAAACGTGGTGGCAATCGGCAACTCCGGCGGATTTGTCGAACCACTCGAAGCCACTGCGCTGATGATCGTCTGCTCGCATGTCGAGACTCTCCTCGAAATGCTCAACCGTAGTCACCTGACGCCGACGCCGACCTGGCGAGCCCTCTACAACGACTTGGTGGCGCAGGGCTGGACGGATATTCGCGACTTCCTCGCTCTTCACTACAAGCTGAATACCGCGCTCGATACTCCGTTCTGGCGTCATTGCGTAGAGGATACGGACGTCTCGAATATCGCACCTCTGCTTGAATTTTATTCGGAAAACGGCCCCACCGGTTTCTGCCGTTACAGACTTCCTCGGATGGAGAATGACTTCGGCGTAGAGGGGTACCTCGTCATGCTGGTGGGCAATCGAGTCCCCTATCAGGCGAAACACAAGCCAACCGAGCCTGAGCGCCAGATTTGGGAGCGCCACCGCATGCACTTCAACTCGGTCGCACAGAACGGCCTCGACGTGAAGGAAGCGCTGGCCTACGTCCGCCACCCCGGATGGCAGTGGCATGCGGACGCAGCCGGAGAGGCGACCGGCGCAGCGAGGTAAGCCCAGAAGCGAGGGTCGCTTCAGCAAAAGCGGGTATTCTGATTCCCAATCCCTCCATCCCGGAGGGATGCCAAGGAGCTAGCCGGTGGGCGCGCGAGGAATGAGCGCCACCACCGGACTGGGTTCCGAAACGGACGCACCCCGGTTGCAGCATAAGCGTTAATCTAACGTTCGAAGTCGGCATCAATGCCGGTCCGGATCAGATCGCGCTGAAAGCGCTACAGATGTCAGCACAGGGCTAGCCGCGCCGATCCGTGCTCCACGATTCTGGCACCGCTTTCAGGGTGCATATTCGTATTTTACCGCTACCCAGGGTGGCACCCGCTGCGCGGTCTTGCCTTGGGCTAACGTGTATAGGGAGTGCGAATGAATAAGTTGATCAATTCTTCCGTTCAAAAGCGTCGGCCGAGCCCCGATTCTTGATGGTGCCAGACCGCTGCAGTCCCAGATTTGCTCAAGTTCGCAAAGAGCCCGGCAGATGTGGCAAACTGCGCAAAGGGTGAATGGAGCGGCAGAAAGGATCTTTTGAGAGCCC
>CBINJX010000335.1:0-6086 GCA_966251085.1 uncultured Verrucomicrobiales bacterium | reverse complement strand
TCGCGCTCGGAGATCGCGATCCACCAGGCGCTCTTTCTTTACCTCCTTCACCCGCACGCGAGTGGGTTGCTTCTCTGAGCGAAAGGATGTGAACGGTGAGCGGAGACGGGCAAGAGGATGATTTTACCTGAACAGCCGTACTCAAAGTGCGATGAAGGGGGTAAAATTCTACCCCCCAAGAGATGTTTTCTGGGGTCAGCCCCACTCAGGACTCGGAGCGTACTGTCAGTGCACCGATTCACCATGCTGCGAGTGAAATCGGGTGGGGTCGGAATGCGGTCGATTCTGGAAATCTGCCAGCCATTCGCCTTTCGGAGGCGCCAATGCGTGTGAATTCATTCTCGATCCTCAATCGGGGCAGGAACCTCGGGGCGGATTCACGATGAGATCTGCCCGAGGGCATCGGGAACATGTGGATTTCCGCGATTTGCAAAGACTCAGCAGAGTCAAACTAAGAAAATAATACGTGTAAGTATCTTTTGACTTCGACCGGTCGTAATCCTATCCACTTTCTCCTCTCCCCGTGCCCGGCGCACAAGCCCTCTAATTCTCCCATGAAGCTTCGCCTCGCCTCCTCGGCTATTCTAGCCGTCTCCCTAGCCACGGCCCTTCCTCTGTACGCTGCTCCGCGTGCTCAAAAGAACGCCGCGCAACCGAAAAAAGCTGATGCTCCTGCCAAGGCCGAGGCCTCGCAAGGGGTGGTCGGCTGGCTCCAGTGGCGTGGTCCGGATCAAAACGGTACCTCCCGTGAGACCGGACTCCCGGATAAGATCAACGCGAAAGATGCGCTCTGGGCTGCCGATTTTCCCGGTCAATCGACACCGGTGATTGCCAATGGACGGCTCTACATCAACGGTTATGTCGGTGAAGGTGCGGACCTCCAGGAAGCGATCCGCTGCTATGATTCTGAGAGCGGCAAGATGCTCTGGGAACATCGGTTCAACGACTTCCTCTCGGACATCATCTACCTGCGCTACGCGACCAGCAGCCCGACCATCGATCCCGAGACGGGCAACGTCTATATGCAGGGTACGCAGGGGATCTTCGCCTGTTTCACGGCCGACGGTAAGAAGCTGTGGGAACACTCCATGATGGAGAAGTTCGGGCGGATGACATTCCCGAATGCCCGTACTGCCTCACCAATCATTGACAAGGAACTGGTGATCACCCGCGGAATTACCTCCAACTGGGGAGCGCATGGCGCGGCTGGTGATCGCTTCTATGCGTTCGACAAAAAGACCGGCGAGCTGGTCTGGACATCAGCCCCTGGTGAGCGTCCGCAGGACAACACTTTCACAAACCCGCTGCTAACGTGGTTGGATGGCAGGCGAGTCATCATTTCGGCCGCTGGTGATTCCACCGTTCTCGGCATCAACGCCCGTACTGGCGATCCGCTCTTCCGTTTCCCAGCCGCAAAAGCGGGAGCCAAGGGCGGTATCAATGCCTCAGTGCTCCGCTACAAGGACAACCTGCTCGTAATTCACGAGAGTGAAAATCTCGATTCGAGTGAAGTCGGCCGCACTGCCTCTTACAAGATTCCGAAAGGCGCAAAGACCACCGAGGCTGGCAAAGCTCAGCCATTTGAGGCCAAACAGCTCGAGAATTGGCGCAACCCGCTCGGCAGCCTTGCCTCCTCGCCATGCTTGGTGGGGAATCGCATGTATGAAGTGAATGGAATCGGCGAAGTC
Organism: uncultured Verrucomicrobiales bacterium; assembly: GCA_966251085.1. GTDB lineage: Bacteria > Verrucomicrobiota > Verrucomicrobiia > Chthoniobacterales > Chthoniobacteraceae > CBINJX01. The sequence continues at coordinate 4,398 of CBINJX010000335.1, read as the reverse complement.
GCTTGTATCGATGCCGACACCGGCAAGATCCTCTGGCGCAAGAAGCTCGCGCCGGAACAGCGCCAGAGCGCGCCTTTCTATGCGGATGGCAAGCTCTACGTGGCCATGTACACCGCCAGCGCACAGACTGGTGGCGAGAACGGCACGGGGCCCGCTGCGGAAGGCACGGACACTGGCGGCAACGGTGAGTTCTTCGTCCTGAAGCCGGGCGAGAAAGATGCGGAAATTCTAAGTCGCACGATTCTCGAAGGCCGCTGCTACGGATCGCCGATTGCTTTCAACGGTAAGGTATATATCCAGACCGACCGGAAGCTCTACTGCTTCGGTAAGAAGGGTGAGACGAAATCGGGTGTGGAGGCCGTCCTCGCGGCGCTCAAGGATCAGCCCGAATGGCCGCAGGCAGGTGCGCCTGCGAAGCTGCAGGTGATTCCGAACGAAGTGCTCCTCCGTCCGGGTGAGGCTGTTGCATTGCGAGCCCATGCTCTGGATGAGAACGGATTCATCGTCGAAGAGAACGTCGATATGTCGAAGGTGAAGGTGGAGTCGTACGTTCCGCCGACCGCTCTGGTGAAAGCCAAGATGAACGGTACCTACGAGAACGGTAAACTCGTCGCCGACACGAAGAGTGTGCCGAGCGCGGGAGCATTCCAGGCGACCATGGGCAAATTGACCGGCACGATGCGTGGTCGCGTGCTGCCCGCTCTGCCGCTCAAGCAGGATTTCGAATCGTTCGAGATCAACCAGATGACTGGCCCTGGCCCGGGCGGTACTCCTGTTGCTCCAGAACCCTCCGCCGCGGAGCCTGCAGTCCCGAAAGCGACGGCCGCCGCCGCTCCAGTGTCACCTGGCCCGACGAACTGGAACACTGTCGAGGAGCCCACTCCTTTCGCCTATCCGCCACTGCCGTGGAACAGCGCACGGTTCCGCTTCGAGATCCGGAAAGCTCCAGCCAGCGAGGGCGAGAACAAGGCGCTCGTGAAGAGCATCGATCATAAGCTCTTCCAGCGTGGACAGGTCTTCATCAGCCATCCCGACTTGAATAACTACACGATCGAGGCTGACGTGCTCACCGAAGGCAACCGCCGCAAGATGAGCGAGATCGGCCTGATCAACCAGCGCTACATGATCGTCCTCAAGGGCAACGCCCAGCAGATCGAGATCAACTCCAACCAGGAACGCATCCGTGAAGCTGTCCCGTTCAAGGTGAGCCCGAATACCTGGTATCGTCTCAAGGCTCGCGTCGATGTCGCGCAGGACGGCTCCGGTGTCGTTCGTGCAAAGGCATGGAAGAAGGGTGAGCAGGAACCCGAAGCATGGAACATTGAGGTTCCGCACAAGAACGCGCATCCGCATGGATCACCGGGATTCTTCTCCCTCGTGCCTCAGGAACAGCGTGCCTGGATCGATAATATCTCCGTTTACTCCAACAGCGAAAAGAAGACCGCTAGCAAATAAGCCCCATGAACTTTCTCTCCCGCACTCTCATCCTCGCCGGATCGATCGCGGCGCTCACGACTGCTCCTCTCGCGGCCGAGGACTGGCCGCAGTGGGGCGGCAACGATCCCGGACGCAACATGTATGCGCCGGTAAAGGGCCTGCCGTCCGAGCTGGATCCCGGTAAGTTCAAGCCGAACTCCGAGGACATCGATCTCTCCACGACCAAGAACGTGAAGTGGGTCGTGAAGCTCGGCTCACAGACCTACGGCAACCCTGTCGTTGCCAATGGAAAAGTTCTGGTCGGCACCAATAATGCCACCCCCCGCGACGAGCGCTTCACCGACGACAAGTCGATCCTGATGGCGTTCAACGAGTATAACGGCGACTTCCTCTGGCAGCTCGTCGTGCCGAAGCTCGCTTCCGGAAAGGTAAACGACTGGGAGTATCTCGGTATTCTCTCCTCGCCGCTCGTGGAAGGAGACCGTGTCTATCTGACGACCAGCCGATGCGAAGTGATCGCGCTCGACCTGAATGGCCTGTCCAACGGCAATCAGGGCGAGTTCAAGGATGAGGGGCAGTACATGGTCGGACCCGGCAAGCCTGCCGTGAAGCCGACCGAGAAGGATGCCGATATCCTCTGGCGTTATGACATGATGGATGAGCTCGGCGTGTTCCCGCACAACGCGACGAATTCCTCCATTGCGTCCATCGACAACAAGCTCTTCGTCTGCACCTCCAACGGTCAGGACTGGACGCACGTCAACATCCCGTCCCCGCTCTCGCCTTCCTTCATCATGCTCGATGAGAAGAACGGTGAGCTGCTTGCCGAGGATGATGCCGAGATCGGCCCGCGCATCCTGCACGGCCAGTGGACCTCTCCGTCCATCGGCACCGTGAATGGTCAGAAGCAGGTCTATTTCGGTGGTGGCGACGGTGTGCTCTACGCCTTCGACACCAAGCCGGTGGCCGAGGACGACGTCAATTTCATGAAGAAGGTATGGTGGTTCGACGCCGTGCCCGAGGAGTACAAGAAGGATAAGAACGGCAAACCGATCAAGTACCCGGCTGCAGAAGGTCCGAGTGAGATCAATGCGACCCCGGTCTTTTACAAGAACCGTGTCTATGTCGCGATCGGGCAGGACCCCGAGCATGGTGAAGGTGTCGGCCGCCTTGTCTGCGTCGATGCGACCAAGAAGGGCGACATCACCAAGACCGGTTTGATCTGGGATTACAAAGGCATCAAGCGCTCCATCTCCACCGTTTCAATCGATCCGGAGACCGGGCTGCTCTTCATCGGTGACTTCTCGGGATTCGTGCACTGCCTCGACGCCGAGACTGGCAAGGTCCACTGGGTTCACGACATGCAGGCCCACATGTGGGGCTCCACCTTCGTGGCCGACGGCAAGGTGTATGTCGGCGATGAGGACGGCGATTTCGTCATTCTCGCCGCGGACAAGACCAAGAAGGTCATCAGCGAGTGCAATATGGGCGCTCCGATCTACTCCACGCCGATCGTTGCAAATGGCGTGATGTACGTCGGCACCCAGACGCATCTCTACGCGATTGCCGAAGGCGCAAAGCCTGTTGCTCCCGGTGCGAAGCCGGAGGCTGGCAAGTCGGCGAAGAAGTAGGATAGTTATCCTGCCGAGAAACCTGTCTCTCAATGCTGACCGTCGAGCTTTCAGAACTCAGTCTGCATCTGGGCGACTTCATCGAAAAGGTGAAGTCGGGGGAGACAGTTGTCATCAGGGACGCAGATCGGACCATCGCCGAGCTGCGTCCTGCAGAGAGGAAGGAACTCCGGCCGTTTGGCCTGTGTAAAGGTGAGTTCACCGTGCCGGACTCCTTCTTTGATCCCCTTCTAGACGACTTGCTCAAGGCCTTTAACGGCGAGTGAGACTGCTCCTGGATACCCACATTTTTCTTTTGGCTGCTCGCTGCCGATGAACGACTGGGATCAGCACAGTTGGCAGCGATCCGCGATCCGGACAATGAGGTTTACCTCAGCGTGGTTTCGGTATGGGAAGCCACGGTGAAGTACGATTCCGGAAAGTTGCCGCTCCCATCAGTTCCAGCGCAGTACCTGACTGTAGGAAGACAAAAGCACCGGATTGCTTCCTTGCCTCTCCACGAGTCCTGTATCCGGCACCTCACAGCGTTACCCCCTGTTCATAAAGATCCGTTCGACCGGAGGCTCATCTGCCAAGCGATTGAAGATGGGCTCACTCTCGTGACGGATGATACTCTTATCCGTCAGTACCCGGTTCCAGTCCTGTTCCCATGAGTTCCTCACCTGCCCTCACCCGCACCCAGTGGCTGATCTGCATTATCGCATCGATCGGCTTTGCCTTCGATATTTACGAACTGCTGATGCTGCCGCTGATCATCAAGCCGGCGATGGCATCACTCAGTGCTCCCATCGTGGATGAACTCGTCCGAGGTGGTATGGCACGACCAGATGCCATGGCGCTCTGGGTTCCAGGCGGTCCTGAGTATGTAAAGTGGGCGCGCACGCTCTTTTTCGTGCCGGCGCTCGCGGGCGGTATCTTCGGTCTGCTCGGTGGTTATCTCACCGACCTGCTGGGGCGGCGCCGCGTTCTCACCTTCAGTATTCTTCTCTACGCCGGTGCGGCATGTGCGGCCGGGTTTGCCACGTCCCTCCCGCAGCTTCTCTTCTTCCGCTGCCTCGTTTTCATCGGCGTCTGCGTCGAGTTCGTCGCTGCAGTGGCATGGCTCGCCGAGCTCTTCCGTGAGCCGCAGCAGCGTGAGAAGGTGCTCGGTTACACGCAGGCTTTCTCTTCCCTCGGCGGTATTCTTGTTGCCGTCGCAAACATCGCGGCTGCCAAGTGGGCACTCAGCCTCCCGGCAATCCATGGCGGGCACGAGGCCTGGCGCTATACCCTGATCTCCGGTGTCATTCCCGCGCTGCCGCTGATCCTGATCCGGCCGTTTCTGCCGGAG
>CBINJX010000334.1:0-6097 GCA_966251085.1 uncultured Verrucomicrobiales bacterium | reverse complement strand
GAGAAGGAGGTGAAGTTCACCGTCAGGCTGATCGGTACGCTGACTCAGGCAGTCACGGTCAACCTCACTGCGCAGGACGGCACGGCCATCTCCTCGGGAGCCTTCAAGGATTATGAGCTGGTGACACAGTCTCTCACCTTCGATGTGAACGATCAGGGACCGAAGGAAGTAACGGTCAAGATCTTCGGGGATCTGTACAAGGAGGCGGATGAGACCTTTAAGCTCGTGCTTACCGCGGATACGGACAATGTGAGCTTGGGCGACGCCAGTGGCCGTCTGGAGCATACGGTTACGATCAAGGATGACGCGACGGACGTTGTTCCCACTGCGTCGATTTCCTACGAGGGGCCGGTGGACGGAGTGCTCGAAGGTGGAAAAGCCACATTCAAGGTGACGCTCTCCGCGCCATCGAATGTGGACATCGAAGTGCCTTTCGACCTCGTGAACGGTACCGCTACGGGCGGGCAGAGTTCGGGCAATGACTTCGTCAAAGGCAGCAATTTGAAGGTGGTCATCCCTGCGGGGCAGACTTCCGCGACCTTCACGGTCGATACGATCGATGACGCGCTGACGGAGAATACCGAGACTTTCACGGTCAAGCTGACGGCGCCTGGTGATGCAGCCACAGCCAAGTACTCCACCGTGGATGAGACCGACTCCGTGGAGGTCAAAATTCTCGACAACGACCCGAACGCGCCGCTGCCGTCACTCACCATCAGTGATGTCACCATCGTGGAGGGGAACCCTGGTGAGGTTGACCAGAACGGTCAGCCTGTGAAGAGGTATGCGATCTTCACGATCAAGCTTTCCTCCGTGGCGGGACGGGATGTGAAGGTGAGAGCTGCGACATTGCCCGGTCTCACGGGTGATGGCATCGCGATTGCAGGGGAGGACTATGTCGCGAAAGATGAGGAAATCACGATCCATGCAGGAACTCAGACTGCGGAGTTCAAGGTCGAGATCATCGGAGATAACGATATCGAGTCGACTGAGCGCTTCATCGTCCGACTGAGCGGGGCCGAAAATGCAAATATCGCGACGGCGCAGGCTGTGGGGACGATCCAGAACGACGATTCTCAGTTCGAGATCTGGTTTGAGAAGGATGGGGTATTCACGAAAACGCTTACCGTGGATGAGGAGGGGGCGAATAATGCAGAGAAGGAGGTCCGCTTCATCATCAGGCGTTTGGGCGAAGATTTGAGCGGAACGTCGGTGGCGCGTTATACGACAGCCGATGGGGTGGATTACATGGATGGCAGCACGAAGATTCGTGGTGCTGTGGGATCAGGGGTGCGCCCGGACTTTACCCCGGTGATGGGATCGTACGAGTTCGCCGACGGCCAGAGGGATTCGGAGGTGTTCACGATCAAGATCAATCCGGACGGATCGTATGAGGGATTGGAGGAGTTCCGGGTCATGATTGAAGGAGCCGTGGGAAATCACGGCACGGTGCGGATCACCGACAACGAGGCGAAGCCGACGGTGATCATCACAAATGCCTCGGTGTTGGAAGGCGATCGATCCTCTTCGAATCGTCAGCAGTCCACATTGATCTTCCAGGTGACGCTCTCGCATATCGACGAGACTGGAGTGTCGATGGCTTACAACACCGCGGACGACACCACCACCGGAGCCCATAAGGCGACGAGTGCTGCGGCGGGCAGTATAGTTGATAAATCTGACTATGTTTCCCTCTCAAACGGCCAGCTCGTATTTGCTCCGGGAGAGACCGAGAAAACTGTCTCAGTCACGGTGCTGGGCGACAATCGCGATGAGTACGATGAGACCTTCAAGCTGGTGCTCTCGGGGCTGCAGGGCGGCGCGACGTTTGGGGTTGATGGCGATGATCAGCCGCTGACATCGCTTTCGGCGACCGGTACGATCACGGATAATGACGCGGAGGCAGTGGTTTCGATCACGGATCTCGTGAAACCTAAATCCGGTTCGTCCACGGAGTACGAGTTCACCACCTACTCGGAGTCTGATACGCTTTCCGCAGGGAAGTACTTCCTGGTGACTCTCACTGGAGAGACTGAGAAGCTCGTCACTGTCAAATACAGCACCCGGAGCAGTGCGGATGCGAATCCCGACGTGAATGTCTATGCGATCGCCGGGGAGGACTTCATCGGTGTCACGGACGGCATCATCACCTTCGATCCTAACGCCTCGACCGAATCCGCTCGCACGCTGCAGCAGATCAAGATCGAGATGATCAACGACACCATCGTTGAGGGGGATCAGAGCTTCGAGGTGCTGCTCACGGAGGCGGATGGCGCTACATTCAATGACAGGCGCGGTGTTGCGGTGATCGCGGAGGATACGAGCGATGATCCTCTTCTCACCATCAACGACATCCGCCTCGTGGAGGGGAATGATCCGTTCAATCCTCAGAATGCGAAGTTCACGGTGACGCTCGCCACCAAGGCCCAGCGCCCGGTGACGATCAACTATGCCACTGCGGATGGCACCGGAAAGGCGACAGGGCTTTTCGCCGATTACATTGCCACTTCCGGCCAGATCACCTTTGCCCCTGGTGAAACCAGCCAGGAGATCTCCGTTCAGGTTCTCAACGACACCTTCAAGGAGGCCGATGAAACCTTCAAGGTGCAGCTCTCCGGACTCCAATCGGGCAATGCCGATGTGAAGTTCCTCGCTGCGGATGGAAGCACGGGAACGGGGGCGGGAACCGCAACGATCGAGAACGGTGATGACACGATCATTGGTGTCGGCATCCGGGACACGAAGGTGCTGGAAGGCGCCGGGGTGAAGCTGGAGGTCGAGCGGTCGATCGCGCCTGAGGCGAACACTTCGGCCACGTACAACGTAGCGGTCCGCAATGGTACTGCGGTGCTGAACAGTGACTACCGAGTCACGGCTCAGAACCCGAAGGGGACGGTGACGATCGCGGCCGGGCAGACGATCGGCTCATTCGAGGAGTACGGTACGATCAATGACAATGCCTTCGAATTTGCGGAACACTTCTTTGCGGATCTCTCCGGAGTGCCTGCGGGTACAGAGGTGGTGAAGAGTTCTGCCCGGGTAGAGGTTTTCAGCGACGACTACCGGTTCGTAAACTCGCGCACGATCCAGTGGATCGATCTCGATGGCGATCTCGTCACGCTCAAGGTGTCGAAGGGAACGCTGGACAACAATAATTTCAGCTGGCGGGCGGATGGTAACAGCATCTACACGAGCGCTGTTGGCGGCATTGCTCTCAATACGCTCAACCTCTACAGCAGGGAGTTTCAGGGCGCCAATGTAACGATCACGGCTGAGCGTCAGCCTGGCTTCACTGGCGATGCGAACGGATTGCTCGGTGACGGCCGTGTCAATGTGGGCTTCATCCGTGCTGGGGCGATGTCCGGAGACGGTATCAACTTCTTTGGCATCGATCTGGGAACCGTCAAAGTGGATGGAGACCTCGGTCGAATCGATGTCGGAGACCGCACCATGACTGGAGGGCCGTCACTCCGCAAACTCGAGGTATTCTCACTCGGAGCACATCCGGAATCGACGAACCTGTATTTCAAGGACGCTAATGGGCAGAACGTTCCTGCCACGAGCAGCTATATCCAAGGTACCGTCGGTACAATCGACGTCCGTACCGATTTTGCCGGTTTCCTCCGCGTATCCGGATCGATCTTCGGTGATATCAATTCACTGAAGATTGGTGGAGCGCTCCGAGGTCTGGAGGATTTTGATCAAACCGGAACAATCACCTTCACCGGTACGCTGGGTAAGGCGACGATCGGTGAGATTATCGGTGGAGAGGGAAGTTTGTCGGGGCGGATCGAAGGTGACGCGCAGCACGTCGGAAATATCAATTCGATCACAGTGCGGGGTGATATTTCAGGCAACAGCGGTATCGGTTCGGGAGTGATCGCTGCATCGTCGATCGGTAAGGTGAAAGCCGCTCGATTGCTCGGCGGTGCCGGTGATGATTCCGGGCAGATCCGTGCGGGTGTCCTCTCGAATGTAAATATTCAGGAGGATGTAATCGGCTATATCGGAGCTCGCTCAGGAGGTATTCTCGCTGACTCCGGATTCGGTGTGAAAACGGGGGTGGGAGCCGGAAACGTGAAGATCGGTGGACGCCTCATTGGTGGTTCCGGCGAATCGAGCGGTCTGGTTTACTCTCAAGGCAATTTCACTGGTGTCACTATTGGCGGAAAGGTTGCCGCGGGAGAGAACGTGCTGTTCTCCGATATCACAGCAGTGGTGACCGGCGGAGAGGGCGCGAACAGCGGCAGGATCGAAGCCTTAGGTGCGATCAAAAAGCTTCAATTGGGGAGCAAGGGAGATCTGGCAGAAGCCGACGAACAGAGAGTCAGCCTGAAAGGTAGTCTGGGAGCCGGTTCCGGCACAATCGATGCGAGGGGAGGTATTGGCAGTGCGAACCTATTCGGTGCGATCCAGGGAGATAAAGGTGCGGGCAGCGGGGCGCTCAGCGCTGCTATCCTCAAGAAGGCTCATGTCTATGGCGATCTCCAGGGCGGTAATGCCAACAACAGTGGCGTCATTGCAGTGGATGGGAGAATTGGCTCGCTCGTGATCGACGGAAGTATTTTGGGCGGCAGCTCCGAGGTTGAAACCGAAGACAGTGCTGCAACCGTGGTGAATACCACCGGGGCAGTGCTGGCTGGTCAGATCAACTCAATGACCGTCAAGGGGAGCGTTATCGCCGGAAGAAACCTAGGTGCCGGCCTGTCTGGAAGCGCGAGCATCGCGGTGAACGGCGTCCTCGGTAAATTGACAATCGCGGGCGATCTCCTCGGACACGATCATACCCTGGCTGAGGATGGCTCGGTGATTGAGGAAGAGAACGTGTATGCCAAGATCCTCGTCTTCGGTGACGCCAAACGTGCTGCGATCGGCAAACTGAAGATCGGCGGAGATGTCGCGCTTGCCGAGATTTCGGCAGGTGTCAGCATTCGCTCGGGACAGTTTGGATTCCCTGTAAATGCCGATGCCTGGATCAAGTCTGTCGAGATCGGTGGAGACGTCCGCGGAATGAGTATTACCGCAGGCGCAAACAAAGGGCCGGATGGTATCTTCGGCACCGACGATGATGGTGTGCTGAACGCTCATCCGCTGGCTCAGATCAACGATGCGAAGCGCTTCTCGAGTATCGCAAAGGTGATCATCAAGGGCACGGCGACGGCTGAGACGGAGATTGGTGCGGACGTTCCGTTGCCTTTCGGCCTGATTGCCCAATACGTCGGTTCCGTCAAAGTCGGAAATCAGAGCGTGTCCCTCCTGAAGGGAGCAGGGAATGACAAGTTCCCCGGCAAAGAGATTGCCGATCTGGAGAGCTTCAGGGTGATCGAATTGCCGACCGCCTGATGACGAATGCATGTGCGAGCGGAATGCCCGAACTCGAAAAATTCCGCTTTCCGCTCGTATAAATGCAATTTCCCGCAACTTGCCTCTTGCACTTCATCGCCGGATTTCTATTTTAGCCTGCACGCGGGTATAGCTTAGTGGTAAAGCTCCAGCCTTCCAAGCTGGCTAGGAGGGTTCGATTCCCTCTACCCGCTCTCTCTTTCCTCAGGTGGGTGATATTTTCGGGTTTGTAACTTTCCACGTTCCTTCATCCGGTTGATCGTTGCCTTCCATCTGATCGCAATACGTTTACGACAGGAAGAACCGCCATCCATGAGTGTTAATCAGTTGCGCGGGGGGAAGGCATCGGCTAGAGCGATGGCCCGCTTTGACCGGGAGTCCCGGTCTCACCTCCACCACCTAGGACGCTTACTAATTCCATGATAGTTCACCGGCACTGGATTGCCCTGCTTATTGCCGGTGGGCTGTGCGGTGTTCCCGCGGCGCGCTCGCAGGATGATGCCGGCGCGAGCTCATCTTTCGGCGCAGGAGATACCTTTGGCTCCGGAGGTTCGCTATTCGACGTAGCACCGTCTGGAAGCTCCAGCCCGTTCGGCTCGCCTTTCGAGAATCCGAGCACTCCATCGACTTCGACGGCGGCGCCAAATATTTTTGGAACAAATCCCACCGGCACAGCTCCGCCTGCCAGTGGTGCTCCAAGGTCTTCCTCAACATTTGGAACCGGTCCAGACTTCGGAACTCCCACAGTACCGCG
>CBINJX010000333.1:0-6097 GCA_966251085.1 uncultured Verrucomicrobiales bacterium | reverse complement strand
TCTCCATTTACTGCACATCGTGTCCGAAGCCGGACAGCGCAGAAATGCGCGCTTTCCCCCAAACATCCCAACCCTCCTCTGTAGGGTCGCGCAATAAATGGCCAAAGTCGAGCTGAGCACTGAGTACTTCCTTCCCGCCTTCACCCGCACCGCTCGTTTGGTGCTCCTCTGAAATTCCCGCCCGTCGCTGGCTTGGCAGCCCCTCATTCCGCGACGGCGATCTGCTCAGTCAATATTGAGCTGGCAGACAACCAATGGATTACACGGATAAACAGTAGAAGATTCCGAAGCGTGCTCGGGACGGCATCCCCCGAGCACGCATGAAGTCCCCTACTCCGCTGGTTCCTCAATCGGCACGCAGGAGCAGAACAGATTGCGATCGCCCCAGACGTTGTCGATGCGGCCGACGGCAGGCCAGAACTTGTGCTCGCGCAGATACGGGAGGGGGTAGGCCGCCTGTTCCCGACCATACGGCCGATCCCAAGTATCACCGCTGACTGCCTGAGCAGTATGAGGTGCAAGCTTGAGTGGGTTATTCGCCTTGTCGGCGCTGCCATTTTCAATCGCGGTGATCTCCCCGTGAATGGCGATCATCGCGTCGCAGAAACGGTCGAGTTCAGCCTTTGATTCACTCTCAGTCGGCTCGATCATCAGCGTTCCGGCCACTGGCCAACTGAGTGTCGGCGAGTGGAAGCTAAAGTCCATCAGGCGCTTGGCGACGTCCTCCGCTGTTACGGTTTTGAAGTGGCGCAGATCGATGATGCACTCATGGGCGACCCATCCGTTACGGCCCTTGAAGAGAACCGGGAAATACGGGGCGAGACGCGTTGCGATGTAGTTCGCATTGAGGATCGCGACTCTCGTAGCTTCAGTGAGTCCTTCGCCGCCCATCATGCGGATGTAAGTCCATGAGATCGGCAAGATGCTCGCGCTACCGTGAGGCGCGGCTGAGATTGCACCGACTTTCCCTGAACTTTGCGCTTCACCACGACTCGGCAGGAACGGCACGAGATGCGCCGCAACTCCGATCGGTCCCATGCCGGGCCCACCGCCGCCATGTGGGATGCAGAATGTTTTGTGGAGATTCAGATGGCAGACATCCGCACCGATATCGCCGGGACTACAGAGACCGACCTGCGCGTTCATGTTGGCGCCGTCCATGTAGACCTGCCCGCCGTACTGATGAACGATATCACAGATCTCACGAATGCTTTCCTCGAATACGCCATGGGTGCTCGGGTAGGTGACCATCAACGCACCGAGATTGGCACTGTGCTGCTCGGCTTTCTTGCGCAGGTCTTCGATATCGATATCGCCGTCCGCAAGGCAGTTCACCGGGACGACCTTGAAATTCGCCATCGCCGCGCTTGCCGGATTCGTGCCGTGTGCGCTCGTCGGAATGAGGCAGACCGTGCGGTGTCCTTCTCCACGTGAGACATGGTACGCGCGAATGGCGAGCAGCCCCGCGTATTCACCCTGCGAGCCTGCATTCGGTTCGAGGGAAACACCTGCAAACCCGGTGATCTCCGCCAGCCAGGCTTCCAGCTGAGCGAAGAGCGTACGGTAGCCTTCCGCCTGCTCCGGCGGACAGAACGGATGCAGTTTGCCGAACTCCGGCCATGTCACCGGAAGCATCTCGCTGGTGGCGTTTAGCTTCATCGTGCACGAGCCCAGCGGGATCATCGAGGTCGTCAGCGACAGATCCTTCGACTCGAGCCGGCGGATGTATCGCAGCATCTCGGTCTCGGTGTGATGGGCATTGAAAACCGGATGCGCAAGGAACGCGCTCGTGCGGGAGAAGTTCCCGAAATCCACGGATGCATTCGCAGCGAGTGTCTCGGGAGTGAACCCCGGATCCGCTCCGCCATGGAAAACGCGGAATAGTTCGCGCAGATGCAGGCGCTCCACAGTTTCGTCAAGGGCGACCAGGATCGTACGGTCGCCGTGGGTGCCGAGATTGATTCCAGCCTCGCGAGCAGTCTTCAGGATTTCCTCACGGCGGGTCGGATCGAGATCGACGCGGAGTGTATCGAAGAACGGCTCGGTGCTGACTTTGTATCCGAGTTGCCGAAGTCCTTGAGCAAGCAGTCCCGCATAGACATGCACACGCTGGGCGATGCGGCGCAGCCCTTGCGGTCCGTGATAAACGGCATACATGGAGGCCATCACTGCCAAAAGCACCTGCGCCGTACAGATGTTGCTGGTCGCCTTGTCGCGGCGGATGTGCTGCTCGCGAGTCTGCAGTGAAAGACGGAAGGCAGGTTTGCCGTGCGTGTCCTTGGAAACGCCGACCAGACGGCCGGGCATGAGGCGCTTGAAGGCATCACGCACCGCCATGTAACCGGCGTGAGGTCCGCCGTAACCGAGCGGCACGCCGAAGCGCTGCGTGGAGCCGACGGCAATGTCGGCGCCAAATTCACCCGGCGGACGGAGTACTGTCAGGGCGAGGATATCAGCGGCGCAGATGGTCACCACTCCGGCAGCGTGTGCCTTCTCAAAAAGCGAAGCGTAATCCCGGATCACACCTGTGGTATCGGGATACTGTACAAGGACGGCAAAGACCTGCGGTGAAAACTCGAAAGTCGCCTCATCAGCCACGACTACCTCGATCCCCTGAGCCTCGGCGCGTGTCTCCACGACTGCGATCGTCTGCGGATGACATCCGCGCGAAACGAGAATCGTCTTTGCCTCAGCCCGCTTGCAGGCGGCCTTGGCCATTGCCATTGCCTCCGCGGCTGCGGTGGCCTCATCGAGTAGCGACGCGTTTGCGATATCAAGCGCCGTCAAGTCGGTGACCATCGTCTGGAAATTCACCAGCGCTTCCAGACGTCCCTGCGCGATCTCGGCCTGATACGGCGTATACGCGGTGTACCAACCCGGATTTTCCAAAATGTTCCGCTGGATCACCGGAGGGGTGATGCAGTCGGAGTAGCCCTGCCCGATGTAGTTGCGGAAGACGCGGTTCTTGGCCGCGATGGCTCGGAGTTCTGCCAACGTCTCGTGCTCGCCACGGCCAGGCGGCAATGCGAGAGGTTTCCGCATCCGGATGGAGTCCGGCACGGTCTGGTCGATCAAGGTGTCTAGAGAGGACACCCCGAGAGTCTTGAGCATGTCCGCCACTTCTTCGGTGCTAGGTCCGATGTGGCGGTGTGGGAAAGTATCAGTTGGCGGAAGTAGCGAAGAGGCGGACGAAGTCAGAGCCGTTTCGAGCATCGCGGGAAGCTATCCAGACGGTGACAGGTGTCGAGTGACGAGTGTTCCACAGCGATACAGTTCAGCTTTTTTTCCGAAAAACACGCATCCATTCCCGCCCTTCCCGGTTGGGATAAGCCCGCGAGGGGAGCCATTCCTGCAGCAACTCGAAGCGCGGCAGGAAGAGGCGATCGAGTTCAGAAATCGAGACTTCGAATGGTGGCCCTTCGTCAGGAGAAGCATTTCCCGGATCGAGGTAAAAGATCGCGAGGAGATGTCCGCCAGGTTTCAGCGCCTCAGCAACTGCCTCGACGTATGCGATTCGCTGGGCAGGCTGAATCGCGCAGAAACAGGTATGCTCCCATACCCAGTCGAAGGTTCCACGCATCTCCTCGGGCAAATTGAAAAGGTCCGCCATCTCGTACCGCTCGCGCCCCGAGCCGGGGAACTTGCGAGCACCCTCGACTGCGGAGGGCGCAATATCGATACCGAGTACCTCATCCGCCGTTTCGGTCAGAGCGCGAACGTCGTATCCGAAACCGCATCCGGGCACGAGCACCCGGCCATGGACCGGGTGCTCGGCTAAATAATCAACCAGGCCGGGACTGGGAGCGCCTTTGTCCCAAGGTGTGTCGCCGGCCTGATATTGAGCTTCCCAATCGGTCACTGCAGCGAAGCGGTCTGATTACTTCCAGCCGGTGGTACGAGCTTGAGCGCCTCCCCCGAAGTGCCGATGAGTCCCGGCGACTTGCTGACCAGGGCATAAATCTCTCCTTCCTTGTCCACGCCGAAGCCCTTCACGAAGAGGCCGAGCGGCTTGTCCTCCGGAGCCAGGACGAACTCCTTGATCTCGCCTTTGCTGAGATCCGTGTAGAAGAGGCGTCCTTGTGGCTGCCCAAAGCTCTTGGAGTAGTCCGCAAAGACATACTTACCAGCGAGTTCCGGGATCGCTTTACCGCGGTACACGAAGCCACCGGTCACAGAAATCCCCTCATCGTGGTCGTACTGTGCAACCGGATCGACAAGCCCTTCCGGCACACCGGTCATGTCCGTGGAGATGCTGCCATCGGCAGGATTGAAGTTGAAGGTGCCTTCTTTATAGCGCCACCCGTAGTTCTTCCCCTTCTCCACGATGTCGATCTCCTCGACCTTGTTCTGGCCGACATCGGCGACGATTAGCTGTTTATCGTCAAAGCTGAAGCGCCAGGGATTGCGGAAACCAGTGGCATAGATCTCATCCAGTCCGTCTCCAGAAACAAAAGGGTTGTCCGACGGAATGCCGTAGCGGCCGTTTTTTGCATTCTTCCCGTTCACATCGATCCTCAGGATCTTGCCGAGTACGAGGCTCATATCCTGCGAGTTGCCGATCTTGGGATTATGTCCGTTCGGGTTCGAATCGTTCGCACCACCGCCATCACCGAGGCCAATGTAAAGGTACCCATCCGGGCCGAACTGAATCATGCCACCGTTGTGATTCATCTGCGGCTGATCAATCCGCATCAGTTCCACACGGGAGTTTGGATCCACCTTATTGGGATTGTTCTCATCAACTTTCCATGAAGCCACGACGCTCTGATGATCGAGCGACTGAGCAAACGGAACGGTGAATGTCCCTTCCCCACTAACCGGTTCACTTGTGTAGGTGAATATCCGACGATATCCCGGGCTCTTCGGATCAGCGAATCCCGGATCGAAAGCGAGACCCAGGAGACCACGCTCGTCGTAGTTCCTGTTCAGCTTCACCATCTGCCTCTTGACGTCGAGGAACGGTTCCTCGAGCAGTTTGCCATCCTGCAGGATGCTGATCGTCCCCGCCTGATCTACGATAAAGAGCCGCTTGTCATCTCCCGGCGCAGGAATCAGGAGATTCGGAGCGACAAGGTTTTTTGCGACAGGCTCGAGCGCGACACGGATCTCGCCTTTCTGGATCTTCTCCTCGATTGGGTTGGCAATACCGCCGGGAGGCGCGGCAATCGCGGAGGTGGCGAGTGCAAACGTGACAGCGGGGATCGCGATCTTGCGGGGCAGGAGAGCGGACAATGTCATAAGAGGTTTAGACGGTGGAAGACTGTACCGGTTCGAATATTGGGGATGAAGTGGGCGCGTCTTCGCGCAGCTCTGTTATCGCCGTTTCCAGATGGTGGCATCCGCCACGCTCCACTGGAACTTGCGGGCATGTTCGCGGATGAGAAAGGGCAAAGGCCGGGTCGCGACAAGCCCGAAAGCATCGCCCAGTCTTCGCTCCAGCGCTTCACGGGTTGTCATTCGCTGGCCATCGCGCTCGTAGCCTCCCAGCCAATGCTCAGCGGGCGTGAACTCTTCCATCCACGTGTACGGAGAGGTGATGATGAGGTGCCCGCCGGCGTTCACAAGATCGGGCAACCGGGAAAGGCACCGGTCCGGATCACTCAGGCGGTCGACCAGGTTTGCCATCAGGACCACATCGAAGCGGCCGAGATCGGAGCGCAAATTCATCGCATCGCCGGTTTCGAACCGTACACGGCTGCGATCGATCTCCTCCGGCACACGCGCCGTGAGTCGCGTTTTCAGGGATCCTTCGTCTATGCGATCATAGTCCAGCGCACCATCCCGCTGCAGCACAGTCGCAGCCTCGATGAAACGCTGCGAGTAGTCGATTCCGACGACTTCCGCACAATGCTTCGCAAACTCAAAGGACGAGCGCCCGACCGCGCAACCGAGATCCAGTGCACGAGCTCCGGCCGGTAGGCAGCTAAGATCAACACACTCGCTCACACAGCGCTGAGGATATCCTAGCGCATCCTTCGGTCCAAATGACCACGGCAGTATCTCGTCCGCGCTGCCATAGTGAAACAGCAAGTATTCGCCGAGCAGCTTGTCGGTTTCGTAGATGTTCATGGTGAAAAACAAGAAAGGCGGCCCGCAT
>CBINJX010000332.1:0-6118 GCA_966251085.1 uncultured Verrucomicrobiales bacterium | reverse complement strand
TCAGTAATCAGTAATCAGTAATCAGTAATCAGTAATCAGTAATCAGTAATCAGTGCTCAGAAGTCAGTAAACAGCCCCCGCTTTGCCACGCACCGGCAGACCCGAACGTCACAACAAGCTCCGCCAGTACTGAGTACTGAGTACTGAGTACTGAGCACTGAGCACTGAGCACTGAGCACTGAGCACTTTCTTCCCAAACTCACCCGCTCCGATCCGCCGGTGCACGGCCCTCAACCCTCCCCCCTCACCCCTCAACTTTCAGAGCCCTCATGCCCCTCCCCAATTACAACGACAAAGTCGGTGTCCGGAACCGGAACTACCTGAACGTAAAAAATAATCCGCAAAATCCGTGGCAAGGCAGCGCGGGCGCAGACGCTCGCGGGCACACCATCTTTCGTGCTCCGGAATGGGGGCTGAGAGCAGCCATCATGACGCTGCGTACCTACTGGTTTTCATACGGGCTGCGTACAGTTTCGGCGATTCTCGCCCGGTGGGCGCCGTCGAACGACACGCTAGGGTCCCGTGCAGGCATGCCGCCTAACAATCCGGCAGAATACACCTCCTTCGTCTGCAAACGTATGCGGGTCGGTCCGCTGGACGATCTGAAGCTCTTTTACTCGGACCGGCGTCTCAATGATGTGCGCAATCTACAGGCACTGGTGGAGGCGATGGCGGAATTTGAAATCGGGGCGGGATTCAATGTTCCGGACGACGAGTTCATGAAGGCCCTTGCTTTGGTCGAACCCGATCGGGCCCCGGCAACACCGGGCGCGCCTCCACCGCCGAGCGTTCCTCCGACCCCGGCTGAGCCCGAGATCCGCCGCGCTCTGCCGGTCGGCGGATTCGAAGTCAGTGACGCACTCCTGCGCCGGCTCCTGGCGCTCTATGCATCACCGGTCACCAAGGAGGATGAGATGGTATTCTTCGGTTTCCGGGGCTGCGTGCCGGCGCGACCGGAGGATCACAGCTTTTCTTCCTTCCAGACGCTCAAGCTCAGCAGCCTCAACTATCGCAACCCGCGTTGCGTGATCGGGCAGTGGAAACCCGACGAAGGCACGGTATCGGTCTTTCCCGGGAGCACGGTGCCGACCGCGCGTTACGTGGCGGCCTCAGCCGAGAACAATCAGGGCAACACGACAAACCAGCTTTTCCCCGGCTACTACAAGTTCATCACTGGAAATCATAGCCTCGGTAACCCGACAGAACACCGGGCTTTCCGCCAGCATGGCCGAAGGATCTATCGGCGCACGGCTGATGATGCCATCTATGAACATACGGACCGGGTCGAGACCGGGGTTCCCTGGGACAACCTGCATGCCGCATTTGGAGACAGCCTGACTGGGACCTACTCGAGCGCCGGCTGCCAGGTGGTACTCGGATATCCGAAATGTAAGAAGTTTTCGGACAAGGCGCCATGGCCCGAATTCCGCGACCGGGCATATGACACCAACCAGAAGGTCTTCCGTTATCTCCTGCTGGATGCGGCAATCGCAGCCGAGATTTCGGAAGATTTAGACGCCCAGCAATTTCTCCGGCTGCACTGCGGTTCGCATGAGTCCGGCCTCCCCCCGGGAATGGGCGAGATCATACGGGACGTTCAGTCGAAGCTGGGTGTCAAACCCGATGGAGACTTCGGAGCAACAAGCGCGCTGGAAACACTCAAGCTCCAGCAGAAAGAATTTGGCCCATCACAGGCCGATGGTGTGGTTGGTCCACAAACCGCGGAGGTTCTCGGAATCCAGAATTGGCCCGTTTTATGAGCACTTCCACAATCACCGCAGGCTCTCAGGATCAAGGAGCGAGTCCTTCCACGGACAGCTCCACAGACAGTGGCGACTCTCAGGCCAAAGGATCAGCTCGTGTCTGGAAGTTTCTCTCCAGCCTGCTGAACCCTCCCCCAAGGCGACGTCATCTGAACAGCCCGATGTTCATGTCGGCGATGGTCTGTTTCCTGATACTTCTGACGATCCTCGCTGCCTATCAGGGCCACAGTGAGATCGGGTGGGGACTTTTCCTTCTCACCTTAACGCTGGGTGCGGCGCTGGTACTTTTGCGGCGCGGCTCCCATCGGGCAGGCGTTGCCCTGACCGAGTCGCATTATGAGCGGTTCCGCCGGCTGCAGGGGCTCTACCTGACGATCCCGCTACAGGTACGCAATTCCCCCGCGAAAGCTTCGATCTGCAAGGATTTTGAGGCACTGGCCAGGCAGTTGGATGAATGGGCGGTGCCAGAGACCGGGACCTTTTTGAAGGGCGACGCTTCGGATCATGTCCACAATCTCCATCTGCTCTTTTTACAGATCGCCTCCCCGGCATTCCTCGCTCTCTGCCTTCCGACGTTTCGGAACGAGTTCCGGGATGTCGTGGGCACGACGGTGTACGAGGAGTACCTCAGCTCACCGTCATTCAGGCAGCTCGGGTGCAGCACGGATCCGAACGAGCTGGAGTGCCTCATGCGGGCCGACGCAACCTTCCTGATCAACGAGACCCGTAAGCAGGTGCTGCTCAAAAAGCATGTCGAGTCCACCCGCCAGGCGCTCATCGTCTCCGCGTTTCAGAGCTGGTGGCGAAGTGTCCTTCCGCTGGTCGCCCTCCTGATGATGTACCTGGTGGCACAAATGTGCGTGGACCGGTATCTGCGGGCTCAGGCCACCAATGAGCAACACACAGGCAAAGCGATCACCCTGGCGGAAACTTACCTGATCAAGGCTCAACCTGGCCCCCTGGGTGCTAAAGAACAGAAGGATCCGCGAGTGCTCAACAACCGCGATATCCAGCAGACGACGTTGTTTCAGGTGCTGATCGGCGGAGCGCTGCTGGCCCTGGTGGGAATCGCTGGCGCCTCCGGCGGAGCACTCAGTGTCGTTCAGCGTGTGCAGAGAGTAACCGATAACTCTGCCGCAGGATCCGATCTGCGCGCGCTGAGCCAATCGGAAACAGCGGTGTTCTTTGCACCAGTGGTGGGACTGATGTTTGCCCTCGTTCTCACGGCGATGTTGGCGGGTGGAGTGATCAGCGGCGGATTGTTCCCTAGTATCAATGAAAACGAGCCGTGGTTCTACGCATTGTTTAATTCGGCGAATACAGCGAAATGGATGGTCTGGGGCTTTATCGCAGGGTTCTCGGAACGCCTTGTCCCGGATATGCTGGATACGGTCGCAAAGGAGCGCCGGAAAGAAGGTGGGGCACCCGCTCCGGGAGGTGCTGCTGCCGCTGCGCAAGTAGCCGCCATGACCAGGAATACGCCTGCAGCGGGTGCTACAGGTGCTGCAGATGCTGGGCAGCAAGCAGCAGAAGAGGAAATCGTTCCAGAAACCGAAACGAATCCCGTCCCGGTTCTTCATTCCCACGCAGACGCTATTCCCGAAGATGCGGAGGAATTGACGATCACCGGTGGGGGATTCCGTCCGGGGATTCAATTGTTCATTGATAACAAGGACAAACCGCCAGCGACCCTTCTGGAGGTCACCTCCACCAGCCTCCGGGTGAAACTCGATCCGGCAGATATTGCCGGGAAGAAAGAGATCGTGGTGAAGGTAAAGAACCCCGGGCCAGACGGTGGCGAATCGCACCCGCTGACGATCTTTGTTGCGCCATTGGGAGGCTAAGGGAGCGCGAAAGAATAATTTGATCAATTCTTTTGTCCAAAGGCGTCGGCCGAGTTCCGATTCTCTATCGTGCCGGACCGCTACAGTCCCAAATTTGCTCAAGTTATTTTTTCGCTCACCCTAAGAGCGCGTTTAGAAAACGGATTGAGAGCCGTTTCGCACAGGCTCTGGTAATGTCGAAGTGGCACGGACGATTAGCTGATCGAGCCATTCAGCCTGAATGCCGCTTTTAGAAAATCAGCCCAGTCAAATGCCCCTTCTCTGAAAGTTGAGGGTTGTTGGTTGAGGGTTGAGGGACTGAGGATGCGCCTTCGGCGGTTGAGAGGAGCCGGGAATTACCGGCTGGAGGAGCTTTCTCCACGCCTTCACGCGCTCCACTCGTTGACTGCTTCTCTGAATGTGCCAAGCGGGCATCCCTCATGGAGAAAGCCTCACTGATTACTGATTACTGACTCACTGATTACTTTCTTCGCCACCTTCACGCGCTCCGCAGCATTGGATGCTCCCACCCTCCCTCAGAGACTTCCCTCTTCTTCCCGCCGCGAGCCGGGCTGCTCCACACCACGCTGATGGGAAGTACCGAGTGCTCCGATACCCGCTTTCATTGCCTCGCCACGTTCTTCGAGGATCTTCTGCCCCTCCACCGTGCAGCGGGTCCACGGCACCGCTTCGAGCCGTTCCATGGGGATCTCTTTGCCGGTGACCTCGCATTTCCCATAGGTTCCACTCTCGATGCGGTCGATGGCCGACTGTGTCTCAGTCAGCAACTCCTGCTCAGTGGTAGCCATGCCCAGGGCGTAGTCCTGCAGGTACTCGGAAGTGCCGATCTCGGAGGGTTCCTGTTTAACCGCCTCCGGATTGATCTCCCGCCCCTTGCTGGTCAGGTCGTTGTTCGAGTCGATCAGCTGGTCACGAAGTTTGATCAGGCGATCATAGATGGGCTGCCACTTCGGATCGATCTGCTTCGGCTGCGCATCGGGATTATACGCCTTCAGGATCTGGTCTGTTTCGGATGCCATAAGCTGAAATCAGGGGGCCATTACTGTGTTCGGTTGCGGGACCGGTTTTGACTGCTCAATGGCATCGTTGGCTCTTTCCACATCGGCTTCGATCAGTGCCTGGTTGATCCTGAATGCGGCTTGTGTTCCTTCCGCTGCCGCGATAATGACCAGCTGCAGGCCGGTGCAGGTATTCCCTGCGACATACAGACCCGGAACCCCTTTGGCGGCGGTCCCGCAGTGCTCAATCAGCGCGCCCTCTTCATCCAGATCGCAGCCGAGTTGCCTAGCCAGGCTGGAACACTGCTTCTGCGCACTGGCAAAGAAAAGAGCGCTGCATTCCAGAAAACGGCCACTGACGAAACGCACGCCGCGGATCTGATCGTCTTCACCTTCCAGCCGATCAATCGGTTCCTCGTCCACAGGGATTCCCATATTGCTGAGCTTGGCCACATACTCTTCGGGACGGTGCGCCGGGCCATCGGTACAGTAAACCAGATCGCGGCTCCACCCGAGCATCTCAAAGGCAAACTCCGCGCCCTCCACTCGCTTGCCGTACACCACGATCTTTCGATCCCTGTACTCCCAGCCGTGGCAATACGGACACAGCTGCACGGAGGTACCCCAGAATTGCTCGATGTTCTTGATCTGCGGGATCTCATCCACGATCCCGGTCGCCAGGAGGAGAATGCGCGAGGTGAAGCTCTCTCCTTGCTCGGTAGTCACGGTGAAATGCTCGTTGCCCCGCTCGGCTTTGGAGACGTCGCCGTCCAGGAACTTTACCACCCCGTACCTCTCGATCTGCTCGCGGGCAATGCGCAGCATCTCCTGCGGATTTTCCCCGTCGCGGCTCAAAAAGCCGTGCATCTCCTTCGCCGCTGCATTCCGCGGTTTGCCCGCATCGATCACGAGGACCTTGCGTCGGCACCTCGCCAGCACCAGAGCCGCACTGAGTCCCGCCGGGCCGCCGCCGACGATGATCACGTCATACTGAGGGATGGAATAATCCGCCATATCGCATGGTATCGACGCGGCAGCGGGAGGTAGCCGCCCCGAGGGGAATGACGAATGACGAATGACGAATGACGAATGACGAATGACGAATGACGAATGACGAATGCGCGGTCCTTCGTCATTGGTGCTTCGGACTTCCTTCGACATTCGTCATTCGGATTTCGTCATTCCCCTCGGGCACTGCAAAACCGTTCGAGCAGTTGATGAAAGCTGCAAATGTGCGAAAGGTCGCAAATTCGAATGGTTGCGGCAGAGAGAGGTGC
This sequence comes from uncultured Verrucomicrobiales bacterium, assembly GCA_966251085.1. Classification (GTDB taxonomy): domain Bacteria; phylum Verrucomicrobiota; class Verrucomicrobiia; order Chthoniobacterales; family Chthoniobacteraceae; genus CBINJX01. The sequence goes on along the minus strand of CBINJX010000332.1, from coordinate 236 downwards.
TGAGTCGCTGCTGTGGTATGGTGTGGTGAAAGTGCCTCCCCTTGAGTGGGTTATGCATGATTTTATGCTCTCTCTCCTGCGGCTAATCCTCGTTAGGCACAGGCGATGCTTAATGGAGAAGTAATGAATGCTCCAGTCCCAAGCGCCCGAAGCGCTACCCGCCGTATCAAGGAAGCGGGCTTTAGTATGGTGGAGGCGGTGGTAGCCGTGGGGGTCATTTCAATCTCGTTGGGGGC
>CBINJX010000331.1:0-6138 GCA_966251085.1 uncultured Verrucomicrobiales bacterium | reverse complement strand
TTGCCTATTCGTCGTATCGCCTGCGCGACATCATCAAGACGCGCGAATCGAACCTGCTGAGCTTCCTGGGCGGCGCCGACGTCTATGACCCCGACCGCGTCGAGGCGGACCGCGACCTGATTCGCCGGTTCTACCTGAAGCACATCCTCAAGCTCCCTCCCATCCACTACCGGGGAGAGTTCCAGAGCATGGCGCGACTTTTGGAGCGGCGTCAGCCGGACCTGATGCATATCTACTTCGGCCACACCGGTGTACACCTGCTCCCGTTCGTCGAGCATTGGGATCGGCCATGCGTCGTCTCGTTTCACGGCATGGATATCCAGTCGCGGCCGAACCAGCCTGGTTACGATGACCAGATGCGGCAGTTGCTCCAGATCATACCGCTGGTGCTCGCCCGTTCTAAGTCCCTAATGGAGCGGCTGGAGGAACTCGGTTGCCCCCGGGAGAAGATGCGGCTCAATCGGACCGGCATTCCGCTGGATCAATACCCGGAGACCCAGCGTGAGGTTCCGCAGGATGGCGCATGGCGGTTCGTTCAGGCCTGCCGACTCATCGAGAAGAAAGGGCTGAAAACCTCGGTCCGCGCCTTTGCGAAGTTCCACGCTACACATCCGCAGGCACGTTTCATCCTCGCGGGAGAGGGGCCGATGCGGGATGAGATCGCGCAATTTGCCCGCGAAATGGGTGTTGCGGATGCAGTTGAATTCCGCGGTTTCCTTTCTCAGGAAAAGCTGGCGGCTCTCTATGCGGAGTCACACATCTTTATGCACCCGAGTGAGTTGACCTCGGATCAGAATCAGGAAGGGGTGCCAAATTCCATGCTGGAGGCGATGTCCACCGGGCTTCCAGTGCTTGCCACTTTGCATGGTGGCATTCCGGAGGCAGTGACGCATGACCGGACGGGAGTGCTCGTGGCGGAGCGGGATGATGAAGCGCTATATCAAGGAATGCTCCGTCTCACTAGAGACGCAGATCTGTGGCGCTCGTTCGGAGCTGCGGCAGCGGAATCTGTTCGGGAGGAGTTTTCCCAACAACGGGCGCTGGAGAAGTTGGAAGGTTTCTATGATGAAGCGCGGGCGTTAGGCGTAGGGAAACTGTAGTTGCGGTCAGCGGGGCGAAAGTCTCCCATTCGAAATCCAACCGCGCGCCTGTCAGTCCCGACAGGCGAGTTCTCAGCCATGTAGATCGTGGCTGCCTTCGGGAGGGAGGATGTGAAATCACACCGTTGGCTCTGCCCGGTAGGTAATGAGGGGGATTTACACGGTCGGTCGGGTCCCAGGGTAATCTGAGAGGGGAAATCCACGCAAACGGTGGAGTACAAACGCCAGTCAACTGCACTCGCGGTGCGGTGAGGGTGAAGACTTACCTTGTCGAATGTGTTTCGAACCGCGTTGACCGGGATCTTGGTGAGACTGGTCGCATCTGGAGACCCTCGGGGGGTAGAATTTTACCCCCTCATCGCACTTGGATGATGGTTGTCCTTGTGAATTGACCCTTCGATTCCCCCGCGGGAGGGCCGGATCCGGCATGAGGCAGGGAGCGTTGAATCCGGCAGAGAGGTATCCCCGGAATGGAGCCCTGCCTCTCACTTCTCACTTCTCACTTCTCACAGCTCACCACTTCCATCCATCCTTCCTGTCGTGCCCACACCCGCCCAGCCATCCTTCGCCTACCTGTTCGAGCGGTTTCCGTCGTTTGTGCAGACGTTCTGTTACAGAGAGGTTGCCGAGATGGTCCGGCAAGGGATGGATCCGCTGATCATCTCGATCCGAGAGCCGGAAGAGGCGCGGCCGGCGGAGTTCCCCGTGGATATCCCAGTGCACTATCTTCCATCGAGCGATGAACTCATCGCCCGCTCCAATCGAGCCAAGAAGGATAACACGATGCCTCGGCCAATGTTGAAGCTGCTCCAGGCATGGCCGCAGAACAATGAGGACAAACTGCGGGTTTATGCAGCGCTATACCTCGGTCCCATGTTGCGGGAGGCAGGAATCAGTCACGTGCATGCTCATTTTGCAGGGATGGCCACTCGGACTGCGTATTGGCTCAAACGCTTCTACGGTATCACCTACAGCTTCACGGGGCATGCAAACGACATTTTCTGCCCGGGAGACTTTCCGGTCAGTCTCGCGGAACTGATCCGGGAAGCGAAATTTGTGGTGACGGAGACCGATTTCGCCCGCAAGTGGCTGGAGGAGAAATTCAGTGACGCGCGGGGTAAGACGGTTCGGGTGTTCAATGGGATCGCCCTCGATGGATTTTTTCCCCATGAGCCTGCCGACGCTCTGCCCCGTATCGTCTCAGTAGGGCGCTATGTGGAAAAGAAAGGGTTTGGAGATTTGATCAGCGCCTGCGCGATTCTCCGTCAGCGTATCCCGGATTTTGAATGTCTGATCGTCGGAGGCGGCCCGCTGGAAAGTGAATTGCAAGCGCAGATCGACCGGGAGCAACTCGCCTTTCAAGTGAAACTCCTTGGGGCGCGTCCGCAGGAGGAAGTCCGGAAACTTCTGGCCGAAGCAAATGTATTCGTGCTCGCCTGCGCACCGGAATCCGATGGCGGCAGTGATAATCTTCCAACTGTGATCATGGAGGCGATGGCGGCGGGTGTGCCCGTGATCTCGACCAGACTGGCGGGAGTCCCTGAGATGATCACCGACGGTGAAAACGGCCTTCTCGCGGCGCCCAAAGATCCGGAATCCGTTGCCGAGGCGCTTGAGAAAATGTTGAGTGATCGCGCGATGGCGGAACAGATGGCGGAGCGTGGCAAGCAGACGGCCCAGAAGCGCTTTGCCATTGAGGCGACCACCCGGAAGCTAAAGCACCTTCTGGTTCGAATAGCGGGTGTAATCCCGCCGAAGAAGGCGAGGGAGCTCGACCCAAAGCTCCCGTCGAACTGGTGGCGAAAGATCTGGAAGTGGTAAGGAGGCGACTTTGAGCCTGAGATAACGCTCGCGCGCGAACTCCTACCGTCGCTTGAGGGCCGTAAGAGGCGCTTCCGAAAGCGTCTAAGCCTAACTGAATTGAAAGGTTGATGGGATGGACCATTCTGGCCGCCAATTTCGATGACGCGTACTCTGAACAGATCAATCCGCCTGCTTCCTTCGCTTTTGGTGACTAGTTGGCTCATGGCGGGGGCTCTCCTGGGTGCATCACAGGGAGCAGAGGTCACCCTGAAGGACATCAAGCCGATGCTTCAGGAGTACTGCCTGGATTGCCACAATGCGGAGAAACAGAAGGGCGACCTGAACCTGGTCGATTATCTGGACAACGAGAAGCTCTACGAGAATCGGGAGGTCTGGGAGAAGGTAATGGAGACGGTGGAGTTGGGGGATATGCCTCCCGACAATAAGCCGCAGCCGGACCCAAAGCAGAAAGAGACCCTGCTACATTTCATCGAGGGGCAGCTCGCTAAGTTTGATTGCAAGACCGAGAAGAATGCAGGTCGAGTCACTGTTCGCCGTCTGAACAAAGAGGAATATCGCAACACTGTCCGTGATCTCCTCAAGGTGGACTACTGGCCAGAGGATTTCCCGAATGACGATGTAGGGTATGGATTCGATAATATCGGTGACGTCCTTACGCTCTCGCCGATGCTCATGGAGAAGTTCCTTGCTGCGGCGGAAGAGATTGCGGCCAAGGCGATTGTGCTTCCCGAGCCTGGCCCGGGCAAACGTACGGTGCGCGATGGCTGGATGTCGTTCTCAAATAGCGGCGCATCCATTCAGGACAAGGGGCGGATCACTTTTGGCAGCAATGCGGACGCAGTGCTCAAGCTTGATGCCAAGGAGCGTACGACTGGAAAACTGCGGCTCCTGGCTGCTGCGGATCTCGCGGGAAATGAACCGCCGAAACTCCGGGTTTCCATCGGGTTGAAAGAGGTGAAGGTGCTCGAAATTGATGCCGCCGGAAAAAGGCTGAAGCGTTACGAAGTCGAGTTTCCGGTAGAAGCGGGCAGTCAGGAACTCCGTATCGGATTCATCAACGATTACTACGGCGGTCCGGAAAAGCCGGAAAACGAGCGGGGTGACCGGAATATCTACGTGCACTTTATGGAGGTGGAGGGTGCCTTTGACCTGCTCCGTGCCTGGGAGCCGGAAAGTCACCGGAAGCTGATTTCGAAATTGCCGCAGCCGGGACAGGAGACGGCAATAGCCACGGAACTCCTCCGGCCTTTTCTGCTCCGCGCCTATCGGCGTCCGCCTACGGACGAGGAGCTGAAGCGCGTGGTCGGTTTTGTGGAAATGGCTGTCAAGAACGGCGGTACCTTCGCGGAAGGGATGCAGGTGGCTGTACAGGCCGTGCTCTGCTCACCCCGGTTCCTCTTCCGGTGGGAACTCGACAATACACCGACGAAGCCGGGTGAAGCGCGGGATCTCAGTGATTGGGAGGTGGCCTCGCGTCTTTCTTATTTCCTCTGGAACTCGATGCCGGACGATCAGCTCTTTGCCCTCGCGGAGAAAGGGGAGTTGCGCAAGAACGGCAATCTGGAAAAGGAGGCTATGCGCATGATGAAGGATTGGCGGGCGCGACAATTCGTAAACAATTTCGCCGGTCAGTGGCTGCAGATCCGGAATATCTGGGAGCTTTATCTCGATCCTGAGACGTTCCCGAAGTGGAGCGATGACCTGAAGGGGCTGATGAAGGAGGAGTCCGAGCGGTTCTTCGAGGCCGTGATGCAGGAAGACCGCAGTGTGCTCGACCTGATCGAAGCCGATTTCACTTTCCTGAACGAGAAGCTGGCAAAGTACTACGGCATTGATGGGGTACAGGGGAAAGAGTTCCGTCGGGTTCAACTTCCTCCTAATTCACCACGAGGTGGAGTGCTGACCCAGGGAAGCGTTCTCCTTACCACCTCGACTCCCACACGGACCTCCCCGGTCATTCGCGGAAAATGGATTCTGGAACAGATCCTGGGCACACCGCCGCCTGCGCCACCACCAGATGTGCCGCCATTGCAGGAGGGAAAACAGATCAGCCAGAGCGCATCGCTCCGGAAACGTCTGGAGCAGCATATGTCGCAGGCGGACTGCGCATCGTGTCACAAACGGATGGATCCCCTTGGCTTTGCCTTGGAGAATTTCGATGCGGGTGGTGCCTGGCGTGACAAGGATGGTAACTTTCCGATTGATGCCTCAGGGAAGATGCCAAACGGAAAAGCCTTCAACGGCCCGAAGGATCTGAAAGTGGTACTCAAAGGCCCGGGCTTTGTGCGCAACCTGACGGAGAAAATGATGATCTACGCTCTGGGCCGCGGCCTCGAGTACTTCGACCGCTGCGCAGTCGATACGATCGCCGAGAACATGGAGGCGCAGGAAAACCGCTTCTCCGCCCTGATCATAGGCATCGTCACCAGTGAACCCTTCCTGAAGCGCCAAATGGATGGCGAGGCGCTCGCCAAGAACTAACCCGCAACCAGAACTCCTTCCGACCTATGAACACACAGCTCCACATTCCTCGTCGTGCCTTCCTGCGCGGTCTGGGCGCCGCTATTGCGTTGCCGATGCTGGACGCCATGGCACCCAGGCGTGCGTTTGGCGCGGTCGCTGCCGGCAAACCTCCGGTGCGTATGGGCTTCATGTTTGTTCCGAATGGCGCGCACATGCCGGACTGGACTCCAATGATGGACGGTGCGGATTTCGATCTGCCGTGGATTCTCCAGCCTCTGCAGCCGCATAAGAGCGAGGTGCTGGTGCTTTCCGGTCTTACTCACGACAGGGGGCGGGCGAATGCGGACGGTGGCGGCGATCATGCCCGTGCGGCCGCGAGTTGGCTGACTGGAGCGCAGCCGCTCAAGAGCGAGGGATCGCAAATCCGTGTGGGGATCTCTGCAGACCAGTACGCAGCGAGCATGATTGGCAGGGAGACCCGTTTTGCCTCGCTGGAACTCGGTCTCGAACCCGGGCGTCAGGCAGGCAAGTGCGACACGGGATATTCCTGTGCTTATTCCAACACCATTTCCTGGCGTGATGAAGTGACGCCGATGACGCGGGAGATCAATCCGCGTCTTGTCTTTGAGCGACTCTTTGCGAACGAGCTTCCGAAGGAACGAAGCGAAAGTCAGATGCGTCGCCGGATGTACAAGAAGAGCATCCTCGATTTCGTCCTCGATGATGCGAAGTCGCTGACCTCCAAGGTGGG
>CBINJX010000330.1:0-6142 GCA_966251085.1 uncultured Verrucomicrobiales bacterium | reverse complement strand
GCCTGCTCCCGCGACTGCGGGATTCGGCAAGGCTAGCCCTGGGCTGACATGTATAACGCTTTCAGCGCGATCTGATCCGGACCGAACGTCAGACCAGCACCTGCCCTGCTGAACACCACTAGCGTTCAGCGTGGAAGCGGGCAGTTCTTGAATTCTACATCTGATCGATACGAATCTCCCTCGCGGCCTTGGCGTAGAATTCAAGAACTGCCCCCTTTGCGCACGCGTACGTGAGCGGCGGGATGAGGCGACGCTTCCTTGTACGGCCGCGCTTTTCTTTCAGGCGCGGTTCTCCCTACCTTTTCTCACCGCCTTTGCCCTCCCGCGCCTGCGGGACGGTGGCACGTCCCTCCTGCGCCCCCGACGTGACACCGCACTCCATGTGCGCCCCGTGAGCCGGGCGAAGTAGAGCGACAAAGGCGACGAGGGCTTCTAATCCCGACAGGGATGACAGCTTGTAGCCGGCGGTCGCGCGAGGAACGAGCGCATACCGCCGGAACCGGACCGCAACAGGAACGCACCCCGGCAGCGGGTGCCAGCCTTAGAAAACCTCTCCGGGCTATACAACGAGAGAACCACGCCCCATTCCCGGTTCTCCTGTGGACTGCTTCTGGCTTGTGTCAGAAGCACCAGAGCCGTACCTGTGTGGTCTAGAATGGTTTTTGTGATGAAGAGCCAGGAGAGAAGAAGGCTACCGTTATCAGTTGCAGAGCTGCCCGTAGCAGGTGCCCATTCCCGGATACAACCTCTTCGAATCACCGCTACATCGGCAGTGAAATACAACGTCATGTCGTTTACTAACTAGTTCTTCTATGAGATGGACCGCATGCGCTCTTCTTGCTTTCACGACGCTCGCCTGCAGAGCTGACGACACGAAGGAAGCTCTTGGCTTCATCGGCACACCTTACAGGGAGCCACCCGGCGTACCGCTGGCCTAAGAGAGCGGAAAAGCGCAAAATGTTCACGATAAAAGTATAGGGGAACAACTAAGTGCAAATTGGTTCGCACCTGTGGTAAAGTTCGGCGCGGCGCGTGCATCCATTTGATGACGTCTGGAGGTGAGGGTTTATTAGCGCGAATGCCACGGGACACTTTTGGAGTGCGGTGCCACGTCGCGGGCGAAGGCGGGACGTGCCACCGCCTTCGGAAGGAGGCGCAGGCGGTGAGGTGAGATAGGGAGAGCCGCGCCTGAAGAAAGTGCGCGGCTACAGGACCACGCGCTCCTCCAACCCGCCGATCATGTACGAAGTTCCCGCACTCTCAGCTTCATATGCCCTCTGCGCCGGCACACCGCTCGCCATGTGTGGCCACGTTTTTCGACGGCAAAGAGCTTTTGGCCTCACCCACTTTTTCCCGTGGCTCTACTGATTGACGCACTCCAACAGCACAGTAGTGTTCCTAAAATCACTTTTTCGGTTTTGTAGGACCATGATCAACTCGGCTGAAGGTGGAGATTGTTGCGTCCTTCCCGGCTCCCGGAGTTAGACCATCCAGCCATCCTGCAGCGTCCGAGGGATTCCGCTGAGCCCAAGCTCTAGCAACTTCCGCGAGGCCGTTGCCTGCACCTGTGGGGCACGTACACCCGCAGCCCAGCGTGCCGCCTCTTCCGGTGTTTTCGCTGCAAATGATCTCGCCACTGTCTGGTTAGAGCTATCCGCATCCTGCAGGAGACCCGGTCTTGAGGTTCTGTGGTAACGGCGGTGGAGAAGCGTTGGAGGGCGCGATGTGAAGAATCGGCTCAAAATCAAACTCAACGTTCGAGGTGCTTTTGCGGAGTTCCGGTTTTGATATTGAATTCAAAAAGCGCCCCCTTCTGAATCTGCACTGACATGGAAGTGGGAACCACCGTCTTCTTCGACTTCGGCAAAATGCGCTCGGCAAACGACGTTATCCGCGAATTAGATCGCTTTTTCGCTGACGAGCAAGCCGACTTAGGGGGGGAAAGCGCAGGGATATCGGTCAAACAATTCACACCGGGCTCCGATTCTCGGGAATACACATTCACCTCCCTGAAGGATTGGCGGACACATCTGGATCTGAACGAGCGGATACACATCCGGTTCGCTTTGGGGAGAGTTCCACGGCCTTACCTATTTTTCATTGCGGACTCGAGAGGAGGAAAAATACCGCACCTTCAGTTGAATCTCACGAGCACGCTAGAGATGTACTTTCTCCAAGATAGAATCCTCGACTTCGGTGAGCACGAATTGGAAGACAGTTTATACGATTATAAGCTGTGTAAGAGGCTCTTCCTGGCTCTTAAGGCTGAGCGCTGCCTTGGGTCAATGCTGGACGCCTACGAAAGCATCGATGGTTACGGTGCAGATAGTCTATTTTTATTTACGTGCAGCGGACCTCAGAAGTTGATTCGCCCTCTGGAGGAGCGGCGACATCCACGTCGTGGTGATACTGAGGAGGGTAAAGACGATTTCGGGTACGCTCCGGGAAGCGATCATCCCAATTGGCAGCGGGTGATCAACAAGCCCTTCGATAGAATTTCTCACTGAATATCATCCGCTCTATCGCTGCGAGTTTTGCATGTACCCCGTAGTTTCATAAGAAAACGGGTGATTGAGGGGGAAAGGGTTTGGAAGTGGCCTCCAGCCTTGGGAAAACGGCTTTGCAACAAACAGAAACCCCAAAAACCAGAAGCCGCCAGAAGTGAGGATTGCCAGAGCCAGTATTCGTTCACAAGTCCGCAGCATTCCCGAGCTGAAGTTTGAGGATCAGGAGATGACTTCCTACGGAGGGCTGGTGGTCGTCCAGCACCTCTTTGAGCGGCTTGGGTTTTTCTCTCGGCTGCAGGGCTGCTGTGCGCACCTGAAGAGCAAACACCTGTACTCCTACGCCACCGTTTTGCGGGTGCTCATCGTGCATCTGCTCATTGGCTGCCGGCGATTGCGGGAGATGGACTACTATCGCAATGATCCGATGGTGCTGCGGATGACCGGGCTCAAGCAGTTGCCCAGTGTGCCAACGATCAGCCGGATCCTCGGCGGCTTTGATGCGCAGAGCGTGGGCGAGCTGCGGGCCAGCAACCGCAAGCTCATTCTTGAGCGGCTCGAGAAGCAGCGCTTTGCCACGCTGACACTGGACTTCGACGGCAGCGTGCAAAGCACCCGGCGTCACGCCGAGGGAACCGCTGTCGGCTTCAACAAGCAGAAGAAGGGAGCGCGAAGCTACTACCCGCTCTTCTGCACGATTGCTCAGAGCGGACAAGTCTTTGACCTGCTCCGCCGCAGCGGCAACGTGCACGACTTCAAGGGAGCGATCGAGTTCGTGCGTGAGTGTGTGGAAGCCGTTCGTGAGCGACTGCCCAAGGTCCGCATCGAAGCGCGTCTGGACAGCGCATTCTTCAGCGACAAGATGGTCGCACTGCTGGAGGAACTCGGAGTCGAGTACACGATCTCGGTGCCATTCGAGCGCTTTACCGTGCTCAAGAAGGTGATCTCCGAGCGATGCGTGTGGTGGAGAGTGCCGGGCAGCGAAGGCAAAACCCACTTCTTCCAATGGCCCTGGAAGCCGCAGATCTGGCGAAAGAAGAGCCGCTTTGTCTTCATCCGCAACACCGTTGCCCGGCAGAACAAGTCCCCCATTCAGCTCGACCTCTTTTTGCCCGTCGAGCAGGACCACGAGTACAAGGTGATCGTCACCAACAAGAAGCTCGTCGCCGGGCAGGTGGCCCGCTTTCACGAAGGCCGCGGATACCAGGAGAAGATCTTCTCCGAGCTCAAGAGCCAGGCGCAGATGGACTACGTGCCCTGCCGCAGACTGGTGGCCAACCAGGTTTATCTGCTCTGTGCCATGCTCTCTCACAACCTTGGCCGCGAGTTGCAGATGGAGGCGAGCGAACCCGAGCGCGCCACCACTGCCAAACGTACCGTGCGCTGGGTCTTCGAGGAACTCGGCACTCTCCGGCGCAACCTCATCCAGCGCGCCGGACGGTTCACCCGCCCACAAGGCAAATGGACCCTTACTCTGCCAGACATCCCCGCCTTCAAGACCGCTCTCCTACGCCTGATTCCGGCCTGATTTATGAAACGCTAGGGTCAACTGGTGCCTAAGAAGTGCAGGAAGGCATCGTTTCTCAGCGTAAACGAGCATTCCTCAGTGGACTGGAGCCTCGCAATCTTGGCCTATAACCGTCCTGGAACGCTGCTCGGCTTATGATCGCACTTCGAATACCCTCACCCTTTGACCATTCTCCGAACACCTTACCGCCTTGGCTGCCCTTTTCCCCCGCCTCTTTTGCCATGCTCTCCTTGCGAACTGACAGAACCAGTGCAGCCAGTAACATCCCGAGCCGAATGCTCTACACCTACCGGGCTTTGAGGCTCCTCATTGGGCTCGTGCTCCTTGCATCCATGCCGCAGGCATTCGCGACAACTGTAGGTTGTGAAGTGATCCAATGCCCGGCATGCACAAAGAGCTATGTCTCTACAGTAGTTCGCTCTTGGAACACTTGGATGACTCCTGACGGACCTCCGCCTCCGGAAGATACCTGCCCCTATTGCCTTTTTTCATGGCGCACCAAACTTCCTACACACCTTACCGAATTCGAGAAAGCCCAGATCCGTAAAGCAATCACTGGCGCGTTCACCAGTCTTCGCTCCTCCGTGCGGAGCGAACTCATTCAAGCTTTGAGATCAGGAAAGTACACGCGGCTGGATGAATACCTCACCGACGCGTGCGAAGTAGCGAGTGGGCGGAAAGACAACCGCCGCCTTCGCAGCCAGAACTTGGTTCCGGATATTGACGATGCCGATGAACGAATGATTGAGCGTGAGCTAATCGCACTTCTTCCGGAGAAGATTCGTGCGAAGAAAGAAGGACGCCCCGAACCGCGCCCACAAGCAATCAGTGGCCGCAGCTACAATCTGATTTCAACAAACGAGCGACTGATTCGCAGGAGGCACGTTCCTGCAGTGGAGTACTTTCTTCTATGGGCAAGGGATGCGGACGAAAAGAGGTTGAATGAATACGACTACGTTATCCCGGGAAGTTTACAGGCCCTTGCGCTGCTACCATCCGACATGTGGCCATCGGTAGACATGCAACGAGTTCGCGTGCGCGAAATCGGAGATTCCCTCCAGTACATCCATCTCAAAACGCTCCCTCCCAAATCTCTGACAAAAGCGATTACCGCTAGAAGATGGTCCATCCGGTCGAATGTGGCGCTCGCTGCATGCACAGCACGACAGGATCGCTCTGTGGCTCATCTCCTGGCAAAACGCTTGGCTCGGGAGCGCGATTTTGTCCCTGCCGATGCTGTGGAAGTCTACTATAAGATGGTCGGTGTCCCTGCCGACATTCCCGTTCTCGAGCGCTATGCCCAGAACCTCTACCCGGATTCAGGTAAGGACGCAGACGACACCCTGGGGTTCACTCGCAAGGATATTGAGTCTGCGATCCGGACGATTCGTATGAGGGAATTGCTGATGGATCCTCCCGCTCCCGACAAGAGCAGTCCCTAGGTCGTGGAGCCGCTTCAGAGCGAGCAGCGGTCGCAGGAATTCCGCAAGTCACGTTAAGTTGCGATTCCTTGAACTTTACAGCGCTCAAGCGACCGATACAGCGTTGGCTTGGATATTCCCAAAGCCGCACACACCTGCTTCACGGTCGTGTGAGGATCCGCCAAAAGCGTCTTCGCCATCCTGACCGCCTGAGCATCCAGAGCTGGTGGCCAGCCCCCCACCCGCCCACGTGCTCGCGCCGCTGCCAGACCTGCCGTCGTTCGCTCGGAGATGAGCTGCCTCTCGAACTCGCCGAGGGCCGCGAAAACGTGCAGCACCAGGCGCCCGCTGGCTGTGGTCGTGTCGATGGACTCGGTCAGGCTTTTGAAAGCCGGCGCAGCGCTTATCCAAGGCACTGACAATTTGCAGGAGATGTGATAGAGATCGAGCGACTCGGTCCAATCGCCAGGTCACCAGGGTGTCTCCGGGATGGATAGCAGCGAGAGCTTCGTTCAAGCCGCTCCGATCCGCTTTTGCACCACTCGCTTTATCTGTGAAAATCCTGCTGCATCCTGCCTTTTTCAAGGCGTCCAGTTGGAGATCTAAACTTTGGTCCAGAGTCGAAACTCTCGCGTACAGACTGCCGGACTGACCCTCCGGGAGCTGTCAAGGGACATTGAAAGGCGGTT
>CBINJX010000329.1:0-6143 GCA_966251085.1 uncultured Verrucomicrobiales bacterium | reverse complement strand
CGTTGGCTGGAGCGTTACGATACCATGCCCGAGGGCGTCCGGGAGACGGCCGCGGCGGCAATCGCATCCGCGTGGGCGCGCACTGAACCCGAAAAGGCCGCCGAGTGGACGATCGCTCACGCCAAACCCGAGGACCGAAGCAACCCTGCGAACCGGGCGGCGGATGCGGCTTTTCTCCGGTGGGTAAATAACGATCCGAACGCAGCTCTCGCCTGGTGGCGCAACCTGCCACCGTCGCCCTTGCGGGATGCACTCGGGAGCAATGCCAGCACCTTCATCGCCGAGAGCGGCCTGATCGATGAGGCGATGGCGATGTTTCAACCGCAACCCGGCAAAGCGGATGAAATGATCACCGCTCAACTGGCACAATCTCTTGTGGAGCGCGATCCATCCCAGGCCGCGACATGGATCAAATCGCTCCCTTCCGAAGTGAGCGCGGACAGTGCAACCGATTTCCTCGTTTCCGAGTGGTACCCGAAGGATCCGGAGTCTCTCGCCAGGTGGGTGGAAAGTCTCCCTCCCGGTCTGCGGCGCGATCATGCGCTGAGTTCGTTTGTCACAAAGGCTGCGCAGCACAACCCGGAAGGCGCAGCCGAGTGGGTCGAGACGGTCGCCGATCCGAAGCTGCGTCAGGATGCAGCACTTCAGGTTTACTGGGCGATGCGCAGGAGTGATCCTACCGCGGCGGTAAAATGGATACGCGGTCTGACCGGCGTCGATCCCGACTGGCATGCGCGTTTTCTGAGGAGGTTTGCCCGATGAACGAGGCGCTTCCTTGGAGTGCGGTGTCGCGCCGGGGAAGGCGGCGGGGCGCGCCACCGCCTTCGGAGGGAGAGTTGTGCTGGCGGAGAGGAGAATATGGGATCAGAGAACACCTTCGCTACACGGGAGCGGCGGGAGATGTCGGCGCTATCCTTCAGAGCCGAGGGATGTCTTCAGGTGAAGGTACGTGTGATCCCTCCGTGCCTACCGCCTTCGCCCTCCCTCCGAAGGCGGTGGCACGTCCCACCTTCGCCCACGACGTGACACCGCACTCCAAGGTTGCGCCCCGTTTATGGACGATTGAGCGCATCACAAGTGAATCAGCGGTCTCACACCGCAGCTTCAATCCTCACCCTTTAATTATTTTCTCCCCATGAACCCGCGTCTTTTTCTCCCCATCGGCGCTGCCCTTGCCGGCATGATCCTGGGTGCAATCTCCAGCTATTCCTACAGCGGAGTACGCGCTGAAGTCGATATCCCCTCCTCCTCGGCTCCAGACTCCAACAAAGCGCTAAGCCACTCCTCCACTCAAGACACCCAACCAGATGCCTTGGGCGAAGTGCTCAGCACGCTCGGAGGAAAAGCAGATCTTCGGCAACTTGCCCGTATGGGCGAGGCGCTCGCCCGCCTCACTCCTGCGCAGATGGCTGCGCTCATGGATCGCGTGGAGACAGACGACTCCCAGGAAGCGAGGGATCGTATCGCAGGCCTCTTCAAATGGTGGTATCAGCGCGATCCCGCACAGGCCAATGCGTGGATCCAGAAACGGCTGGATCTTGCAGTGCAGGACGGTCCACTCGGACCTACGTTCCACATCAGCAGCCAACACTTGCTGTGTGAAACATGGGCCAAGGCAAACCCAGAAGGTGCCTTCGAATTTGCAAAACGTCACCCCCGCTCAGGGCTCGCGCCCTATCTGCTCGGGTATGCAATCAAGGCCTGGCCTGAGCAGAGCGGGAAGCAGAAGACAGCGCTGCTGTTAGGCTTCCCGCCGGGGAAGACTCGCGAGAACGTTCTAAGTAGTGTGCTCAGGTCGTGGGCAAAAGATGAACCAGACGCAGCGCTCGCCACGGCACAGAGCCTCACGGAGCCGAGTGAACGGATGAAAGCACTCGCCGAGGTACTCAAAGGATGGACCAGCAAAGACCCGGAGACAGCCTTTGCGAAATACCAGACACTTGGGATCTCCGATGTGAAACTCGCCACGAGTCTGCTGACCTCCCTGGCGGAGACGAATCCCCTTCGCGCAGTCGAGCTGTTGGGAAATCTCGATCCTGCTCACCACGCCGAAACCGCTCAATCAATCGTGGAGAAATGGGCAAGCAAAGATCCCGCGGCAGCCTTGATGTGGGCACTCGAAAACGGGGTAAACCTTGCAGGGCGCCAGGAGATCACACAGCGAGTTCGCCATGCGTCCTTCGGGCGTACTACCGTGAGTTCCTTCGGGAGCATTGATCCCATCGGGACGGCCATGAGAAACAAATCGGAAGCGGTGTTGGCCTGGCTCCGCAGCCTGCCTCCCGGTGCAAACCGTGATCAAATAGCGGAGCAAGTCATGCTCCGCGGGATGAACGCGGACCAGATGCTAACGTTGTTTTCCCAACTATCGCCCGATGCCGCCGCGCGAGTTGCCCATGTCGTCGCCTCGACTTTAGCCAAGGATCCGGAGCGTGCACAGCAATGGGTTGCCACTCTCCCGTCCGGCCCAGTTCGGGAGCGCGCCTGGATTGGGTTCGGAAGCGACCCGTATCAAAAGATCCCCCTTCCGGCAGCAGGCCCGGAGCGCGATGCCATGCTCAGCGGCCGGGTGTTTCCCGCACGCTTGCAGCTAAGCCCAATCCCCTCGTTGGAGACCGCCATGCAAATCAGCGATCCGCTCCTCCGCCGCGACGTGCTGGATACGGCGATGGATGACTTCACATCCTCCCGGAGAGCATCCAAAGAATGGGGAATCCAAGCGCTGGAGTGGCTCGAGAAATCCGAGGTCCCTGAGGAATGGAAAAAGCGCTGGAGAGCGCAGGTGCGGGACGAGTAATCGGCTCCGGCTTCCACACACCTACACCGGAATCACACTTGCGGAGGGAGACAATTTCCTTCAACTCCCTCCCGACGATCTCGCAGTTCCCTCTTCTGCGCGAGGCGCGGAATACCGCGCTGTCTGATACAAGTCCCCGAACATTCCCCTCTCTAAAATGAAACCCTCCTTCATTTCCTCCCGGCGTCATTTCCTTCAGCAGAGCGCTCTCGTGTCGCTCGCTTTTGCCGGCCTCCGGAATCTTTATGCGCAGAATGCAAACAGCGCTCAGGACACGGATGACAGCCTGAAGGCGGACAAGAACCGCATTCTCGATCTGCCGGATGGCTTCAGCTATCATGTCTTCTCCAAAGCCGGGGAGAAGATGGATGATGGTTTGCTGGTTCCCGGTGCTCACGATGGAATGGGGGCGTTTGCCGGACGTGATGGACGCACCATCCTCGTGCGCAATCACGAAATGGATGCAGGCGCCACGTCGAACAGTCCTTTCGGGAAGAACCGCGCACTTCTGCCGAAGGTCGATAAATCCAAACTCTACGATGCGGGATCAGGCAAACGGCCGGGGCTGGGAGGAACGACGACCCTCGTTTACGACACGAAAAAGAAGCGCTTGGAGAAGCACTTCCTCAGCCTCGGTGGCACCTACAGGAATTGCGCAGGCGGCATCACACCGTGGAATACCTGGGTCACCTGCGAAGAAGACACCAGCAAGCCAAACGAGGGTGGCCAGAACTCCGCCGATCCGATGGAGAAGGAGCACGGCTACAATTTCGAAGTCCCGGCCAGTGAGGAGATGCAGCTCGCCCAGGCGCTTCCTTTGAAGGCGATGGGCCGTTTTCGCCATGAGGCCATCGCCGTCGATCCACGCAGCGGGATTGTTTACCAGACTGAAGATCGCTCAGACGGACTGCTGTTTCGCTTCATTCCAGAGCAGAAGGGGCAGCTTGCCGCGGGAGGGCGACTCCAGGCGCTTTGCATCAAAGATCAACGGCGCGCGGATACGCGGAACTTCACGGAATCAAAGTTTAAGACCGGGGAGAAGCTGGCGGTCGAGTGGGTCGATATCCAGAACGTCGAAGCTCCCGATGATGATCTGCGTTATCAAGGGTACTTCGAATCCGGAGCCGCGCGTTTCGCCCGTGGTGAAGGGATCTGGTACGGCCGTGATGCGATTCACTTTGCCTGCACCAACGGCGGCCCGGCGAAGAAGGGGCAGATCTGGCGCTACTTTCCGAGCGAGCAGGAAGGCACTTCGGATGAAAAGAACAGCCCGGGTCACCTGGAACTGTTCATCGAGCCCAACGACGGCAATCTCGTCGAGAACTGCGACAACGTCACGATGTCGCCGTGGGGTGACCTGATCATCTGCGAGGACGGCAGAAATCCGCAGTACCTCGTCGGTGTGACTCCGGAAGGGAAAACCTACCGCTTCGGTCGCAACACCATCTCCGAATTCGCGGGCGCATGCTTTTCGCCAGACGGCACGACGATGTTCGTAAACATCCTGAGCCCCGGCATGACGCTGGCGATCACTGGTCCCTGGGAGCAGTTGCGGCAGAGCGCGGTCTGATTCATGCCGACGCTTCGTTTCGCTACACAAAGCGCCATCTGCTCCGCCAAGGGTCTGTTTTTGCGGTGAGCACCTTTCCTCTGGGCAAAACGTGCAATAACTCCCCACGCACTCTCCCGGCGGCCGGCGGCGCGACCGCCCTACCGCCGGGGGAGCCGGGAAAATAGCTATATATGAAACTACTCGAAACTACGGCTCCGCCTTCGGTGATCCTGATCCGCATCATGGTCGGCGCGGTTTTTCTATCCGAGGGCATTCAGAAGTTTCTGTATCCGTCGGACCTGGGTGCCGGCCGCTTCGCAAAGATCGGCATCCCTGCGCCTGAAATGATGGGACCTTTCGTCGGAGGCGTGGAAGTGGTCTGCGGTACGCTGGTTCTCCTCGGCTTGCTGACACGGCTCGCGGTCATTCCGTTGATCATCACGATGTGTGTCGCCATCCTCTCGACCAAAATCCCGATTCTGCTCGGGCAGGAGATCCTGGGATTCTCGCTGCGATCGCTCCCGCGCTACGGGTTTCTGTCGATGATGCATGAGGCTCGGAATGATCTATGCATGCTCCTCGGCTCGCTATTCCTCCTGATCGTGGGAGCTGGCCGGTGGTCCGTCGATGCACGGTTGAGCAAATCGAACGAAAGAGTATGAGCAAAGTTCTGCACAAACCTCCTGGCACCCTGAGCAGGGATCTGGGGCTGCTCCACGCCATCGGGATCGGATTGGGAGCGGTGATGGGCGCCGGCATCTTTGTTGTGACCGGAGTGGCGGCAGGCGCAGCCGGTCCCGCGTTTCTCATCGGCCTGGCTGTGGCCGGGTGCGCGGCTACGTTCAATGGTCTGAGTTCCGCACAACTCGCCGCGCGTTATCCTCAATCCGGCGGCACGTACGAGTACGGCTATGAACTGCTGAATCCCTCCGCCGGATTCGCCGCGGGCTGGATGTTTCTCGCCAGCAAACTGGCAGCGGCGGGGACGGTAGCGTTGGGATTCGGGCACTACGCATCGGCGTTGTTTCCCGGGATGAGTCCCAGTGTGTTCGCGATTGCCGCAGTGATCGTGGTCACCGCAGCCAATCTCTTTGGCATCAAAAAAGCCGGCTCACTGAATCTGCTCATTGTCACAGTCACACTGGTCTCCCTCGGAACCTTCACTGTGGCAGGCCTTCCTTCTTTCGACTCGCGCAACCTGACTCCTTTTGCGCCAAACGGCTGGCGTGGTGTCGCCGAGAGCTGTGCCCTGCTTTTCTTTGCTTACACGGGTTATGCCCGTCTCGCGACACTCGGAGAGGAAGTTCGCGATCCGGAGAAAAACATTCCCCGGGCCATCCTCGCGACGCTCGCGCTTTCGTTTGTGATCTACCTTGCGGTGGCAACTGTCGCGGTAGGTGCCGTTGGCGCCGGGGAGCTTGCATCCAGCCGGTCTCCACTCGAGCAGGCTGCAGAGCACTTCACATGGCCCGTGGTGGGCAGGCTGCTCTCGATTGGTGCCGCAACCGCGATGTTTGGTGTGTTGCTGAGCCAGATTCTAGGCATCAGCCGGATGATGCTGGCAATGGCGCGGCGGGGCGATCTGCCGGCAGCCCTTGGGAAGGTCAACGACACATGGCGTGTTCCCAGCCGGGGAATTTTACTCACGGGAACCATTGCGCTGATCCTTGTCCTGGTGGGCACTCTGGAAACGGTGATCGCCGCAGCAGCTTTCACCATTCTGCTGTACTACTCGATCACCAACATCGCGGCGATGAAGCTGCCCGAGAGCGAGCGTTTGTATAGTCCATGGAT